>NZ_JAUFQT010000001.1:2335000-2635000 GCF_030409905.1 Echinicola jeungdonensis | reverse complement strand
TCAGGGTCAAACCACCTCTTTTTAAGGCGGAATCATTTTCAATTGACTTTTTGAATTTATTTAGATCAGCTGTTGAATATCCCAAAGCCTTTTCTACTGTTTTCCAATTGTACTTGGCAAATTCTTTATTTTCCATTGAAGCCTTCCAGCTTGTCCAAGTTTCAATATCTGTTCCACCCCAATAGGAATTGATTAGCCCAATAGGAATATCCAGGTTTTCCTGCAATCTTTTTCCAAAAAAATATCCTACTGCCGAAAAGTTGGTTGATGTGGAGAGACCACATATACTCCAGGAACTTGCTCCAATATCAAAAGTTTCTGAATTTTGAATGGCTTTAGGAACATTAAGTAGCCTGATATTTGAATTTTTGGAGTTTTCAATAGCCTCCTTGCCGGTAAAATCTCCATTGAGACCAAACTCCATGTTGGACTGCCCACTGGATAACCAAACATCTTCAATGAATATATTTTTAAAGACAAGCCTATTTTTTTCGCCTTTAATAATCAACTCGAATGGCCCTCCATATTTCATTGCAGGGAGATCTACCGACCATTTTCCATCCTTGCCTGCTACACTTTTTTTCAACACCGTAAAATTGAACTGTGATGACATCTTTTTTATCTACCATGCCCCAAATTTTTATTATTTGATTCCGCTGAAGCACCATAATATCTGAAAAGAAATTCGGAAGAGTAACCTCTTCTTACTGAGCAAATCAGCCAAAAAGCCTTTTTAATATTTAATCTCGAAATTTTCAAATACCCCGACCCTATTTTCAGCATAACTCCCAGCCTTAACAAAAAGGCCTGCCTTTATTCCCCAGGACCACCAGGACAAATGGTCTGATTTCACAGGACCGTCCAATGGCATGGGTTTCCAGTTTTGATGGTCTGTACTGTAAGAAAACTCGATCTGGTTTACCCCTTTCATAGAGGATTTTAAATAAACCGGGCCCTCCGATTGAATTATTTCCTAGGAAAGCACTTCAAAATCTCCTTTATTCAATTCCCAAACTACAAGTTGTTGGTCTTCAACCCCAAAGCCCACTGAGCGATCTTTTGTGGCATAATAGACCAGTCCACTCATCACACCATTTACTTCGGCAATAGTAGTCTGAATTTCAAAATCTCCATATTCTGGAACTGCCACCATGGCAGATATCATATTTCCCCCTTCTACAATGGGTTGATCTTTTAATCGAAGTTTTGAATCCGAAATCTCGGTAACAGGAAGGTAAGTGGACACATCAAACCGCCACCAATCCGCCATTTTGCCATCAAACTCATCTACATTTCCAGTTTTGAGTTGTCTTGGGTCGATGTCCTCAGGACTTAAGTTAAAATAAGGCCAATCACTTTTTTTATCCCAAATTAAGAGACTAAGTAAAGCGGACCTTCCTATGTATGGAAATCCATAATTGGGATAGGCATGGTATAAATAATTCCATTCATTACCTGAATTTACCAACGTGCCATGACCGGGGCACTTCCAGGTTTCGTTACTTTTTAAAATGGGATTGGCTGGATTTTTTTCCCAAGGTCCTTTGATGGATTTGGACCTTGCTACCCCTACCTGGTAATCACACAACCCTCCACAACAAGCATTTCCTGAATATAACATATAGAGATAATCCCCGTGCTTCACAATACACTGGCCCTCTATACCCCACTTTCCTATCTGTCCTTTTCTGCTGTCAAGATTTCAAAGGCTTCCCCGGTCAATTTCAACCCATTTTCAGTCAGTGCAGAACCCAAGATTTGAATGGGCTTATCAGGAGTTAACCCATAAGCTTTCCCAGTGATTTACTTTGTTCCATTTTCTTTAAAAACAAATGCATCAATAGCTTCATTGCCCCACTCAATAATGACACCTTGATCTTTAAAACCTTTTGTAATATCATCAGTTGTTGCCACCCCTATACAAGAAATCCCATCTTTCCTCCTTGCGGTATAGTAACAATAGTAGGTTCCATTTTCATAAAATAATTCGGGAGCCCAATAGCTATCAATGGTCCATTCTGGCTTTTGATCAAAAACATAGTTTACAAATTCCCAGTTTTTCAAATTTTTAGATTGATATACTGGGTAATAGGGTCCCCAATTATTTGAAGAGCCACTTGCATAATATACATCACCTACTTTGATCACGGATGGATCAGGCAATTCCCCAGGAATAACCTGCTCTTGAAAAGATTGCTTTAGTTCCTCATTGCAACTTAAAACACAAAAGAGGAAAAAAAGCAATATTATTCGAAAGAGGGCTTTTCCCGTGTGAGTCCCAAAGTCTTTTTCATAACTAAATTGATATTTTTTTTTGCTCCCCCTCCACTTTTTTCAGCACCTTAGCCACCAACTTATCACTTATACTTTTCTTCTTCGCTTTTCCATTCAGGATAAAAGATATGGTTGTCGTGGAAATATTAAGCTGCTTTGCTATATCACTAATGGAAACCTTATTTTTGGCCATTATTTTTTATGTTTCAATTAAATTTATCTAAAAATCATAACCCTGTCCCTTAGAATTATAAGGGAAATATTTAAAACCTTAAGTTAAAACAATTTAGCATTCTAAATTGATTCCTGAAACCAAAGATTTCTACTTCTTTTTTTATAGAAAAACCCGCAGACCAATCTGCGGGTTCTTTCATCAGATATTGACCATTTCTATAACATTAAGGGATTATCATTTTCCAATTTATTTCCTTTGGCACCCTAACTTTGAAGGACCTTTTCCTCATCTTCTTTGACCAACTTGGACTGTAAATCTTCCAAAGAAACACCTTTTGTCTCCGGCATCAAATAATGAGTAAACAGTAGCTGTAAAACCATAAAAAAGGCAAAAAACAGGAACACTTTCCATGGTGCGAAGCTATTGATCATCACGGAGCCGAACAGGGTAATCAAGGCGGCAAAAACCCAATGGGTACCACACCCCCATGCTTGACCATAAGCGCGAAGTTTATTGGGGAATATTTCGGAAATAAACACCCAAATCACTGCTCCCTGACCAATGGCATGAGAGGCAATAAATGTCAAAATGAACACCAGTTTAAAAAGTGCAGATGATTCAATGTAAAAACCCAATGCCACCATGGAAAGGCTAATAATGTAACCAATTGATCCTATATACATCAATTGTTTTCTTCCTGCCCTATCAATCAAATACATTCCGATAAGGGTGAAAATCAAATTAACAACACCTATGGAAATGGAACTGAACAAGGAATCTGAAGTACCAAAACCCGCCTTTTCCAAAATTTCAGGAGCGTAATAAAGAATAAAATTCACGCCGGAAAGCTGGTTAAAAAAGGCAATCAAAAAGGCTAATATCATAGGAAAACTATATTTTTTTGAAAACACGGAGGAAGTATTGCTTTGGGTTTTAAGGTGATCTATTTCGATGGAATTCAAAATCTGTCTTGCTTCCTTATCAGCCGTAGTCAATTTCAAAACCCTTAAAGCTTCTGCAGGATTATTTTGATGGATAAGCAGCCACCTTGGACTCTTAGGAACCCCCAATACCATTAAGGTGTACAATATTGCCGGAATTGCTTCTACACCCAGCATCCAACGCCAATCATTTTGGCCTCCAACTCCTTCTAACAGGTAATTGGAAATAAAGGCAATCAATATACCCAACACCAGGTTAAACTGATAAAGGATTCCCAACCTTCCTCTATTTTCAGGATTTGAAATTTCGGAAATATAAGTTGGTGCAGCTATGGAAGAAGCTCCAACACCCAAGCCACCAATAAATCTGAAAAAGGAAAAAGTGTAAGGATCGGGGGCCAAGGCAGAACCTAGAGCAGAAATAAAAAACAAAATACCTATCCAAATCAAAGTCACCTTCCTACCTAACCGCTCAGTTGGATATCCTGCCAATAGGGCACCGATTACGGTCCCCCATAAAGCCATGGACATAATAAAAGTACCATGAAACCACTCGGAAGTATTCCATAATTGCTTAATGGGCAAATTGGCCCCCGAAATCACAACCGTGTCAAAACCGAATAAAAATCCAGCCATGGACACCGTAATTGCATAATAAAACAGTTTATTATTATTCATTTTCTTGTTTTTTTCCGTTCATCATTGATTCATCCCCCAGCATTCTAAATTTAGATTGGGGCACTTTACTATTTTCATCTAATTGGCTAAGGGCAAAAGCATAAGCGCCAATGGCTACTGCTCTATTGGTCCCAAGCCTGGACAAGCCCAGGGCAATCCTTTTTTCAGGCCTGTAGCTCACTTTTTTATTGGTAAAAGGAACTTCTATTTCCAGTTCATGGTCCGCCACAAATTCCTTCCAGGATTGTGGATCATCTGCATTATATACCTTTGAAACTAAGCGGGGAATTTTTTCTCCCTTTCCATTTTCTATGGTCCCATTCAAATGCTGGATAACTTTTGGTACTATTAAATTAGATGCTCCAGCAAGTCCCCCACCAATAACTATTAGCCCATCAATCAGAGTCATGGCATTGGCCAATGCCTCAGCAATTACAAAAGCCATATTATCAAAGGCTTTTTGAGCAGCAGCTTGGTCCCCCTCTTTTTCCCCCAATGCAATTTCATAAATATCCTTTGGTGAAAAATCGCATTTGATTCCTGCCTCCTCTTGATATACATTTTGAATGGCCCTAATGCTGACTCCTTCTTCTGCTATTAAATGATGATGAATAGGGTTCCGCGTAAGCCAAATTTCACTGGATGCGGAATTATCTCCAGTGTTCAATTGATTATTAATAACCATCCCTCCTCCAAAGCCTGTCCCCAGGGTAACACCAAACAAATTCTTATACTCCCTATTGATTCCTAGCGATTGTAATTTTTGATTGACCTCAGGAAGCATCCCAGCCACTGATTCTCCAAAGGCAAACAAGTCCCCATCGTTATTAATGAATGTGGGTAAGCCAAACAGACCCTCCAACATATCTTTTAATGGAACTCCTGCTTTAAAGGCTGGAAAATTGGGCAAGTCCCCTATGATTCCTTTTTTATAATCTGCCGGGCCAGGAAAAGCAATACTAATGGAAGCAACCTCCCCTTTTATTTGACCCCTGATAGCTTTAAAAACCTCAACAATGGTATCCAAACATTTCTGCAAATCATTCGCATGGGAAGGCATCACAAAAGGTTTAATCAATTCCTTACCTCCTTGAAATGCAGAAAAAACAAAATTTGTCCCACCTGCATCGAGGGTCATCACTACCCTTTCTTCCTTGTAAATATTCATTGGTGTTATTTATGTGGTATTATTTAATTCTTAAGTGGCCAGAGGGAGGATGGGGGAATTAAATCCCCATTATCGAAACCGGAATCCTAACTGCCTTGATACGGTAATAATAAGGATCCATCCAGCCTGTTTCCGGGTCACAGGCATTGGAAGCATCTTCCTGACATCCTGTATAATTCAATGAGTAGGTCATAACAATTTCCCGTTTATCATTGGTCAGGTGAGGGTGTAAAATTGGTGTGTAATACCTGGCCTTATAACCCCAGAAATATTCATTGACACCCAGAACAAAAACGTTTTCATACCCCGGACCAGTTTTAATAAAGGCCCCATCAGGTCCCCTCCAGCTCACCAACTCTCCTCCAAACCCACGGGTATAACCTCCCCAACAGGTATTGGGATTTTTAAGGACTGCATATTTGAATACAAAAGATTTTAAAATTTGAGGCAGGTCACAGGTAAAGCAAGGCTCTTCAGATGAGTATGTGCTATAAGTGAATTTGGAAAAATGCTTACTCATCATTCATATTTCCTGTTCAAACTGTCGGATGATTGATTCTCCGGATATGTTAAAAAGGTAAGATTGGGCATACGATGGATTAACAATATCAATTCTTTCCGCAAAACCCGCTTGGGTCATGGCCTCTTGAAAAGCTTTATAAGCTTCTGGATCATAAACCTTCACTGAATCCCAGGTTTCAGGCTCTATTTCCAAATTGATCCTCCAGTCCTGATGCTCGGTGATCTTGTCCACCATAAACTGGGTTTGCCATTTTGGGTAATGGCCGTATACCCCTCCATGGTACCCATCAACAAAATAAGCTTTTTGGGCAGACACCATCAAAGGCATTAAGCTAAGCAACAAAAGGAATTTAAATTTCATTTTTATTATCTATTTAATAATATTTTCAATCTAATTTTTAAAACTAAATCGTTTAAGCTTTTTAATAATTTTTTTTTGAACACAAGCTCCTCTTATCAACCTATCCATTTAAAATTTCGGATTGTTTTTTGACCTTAACTGCTAGTTCAAACAGGTAATTTCTGCTAATGTAGCAAAACAAATTTATTTATGCTAAATCGATTAATTAAATTACAAATATCCAATTTAAAAAAAACCTTCTACTAAAATAAAATTGTAAAATCCTATACAAACCAACCATTAAAACAAACAATAAACTTTAAAAATAATCCAATTAAAAATAAAACACTGTAAAACTTAATTATTAAAGGGTTGTATTTTTTTCTTTAAAAGGTAATTAACATTTCCTCCTTGCAAAGGACGCGGAATACCATAATCGAATTCATACTACTTTCCTTGCCTTAATAAAATCACTGACCAGAAAAGCCACTATATGAGCAGTGTTTTGGTCCATAAGGCCATTTTCCAGCTCCACTGCCCCCTCACAAATATGGAGGTAAGCCGTATCCAAATGGGAAGCCATATGATGAACATATTGACGAGCCTGGGAAATTGAAAACCCTGTAGGGCTCATGGCACTGCATAACACATTTTCTATGGCATCCAAATCCAATTCAATACCCGTTGGCCTATCAGCTAGGAAAGCCTGAATCCTTTCCAGGGCTTCTTGAAAAGTTAATTTTTTCCTTAACTCAATATCTTCCCAGAAAATGGGCGCCATATCAGGATGATGAATCAGATCATTAAGCATTTCCTGCCCATTATAATTTTCACTCAACCCCAACATAACATATCGATGGAGACATCCCTCTTCATAGGCATACCGGAAACCATTGCCGCTATGCCTGCCATCCATTTTCCGAAAATCTGCATGAGCATCAAAATTCACCACATTAATGGCTGGATCTTTTTCATTTTGCACTTTAGCCCTAAACTCTGCCATTCCCTTGATCAGGGGGTAACAATTGTTATGGCCTCCACCGATAACTATGGGAAATTTCCCATGAGCTAGGACTTTTCTGATTACTTTTTGGACGGCCTTATCAATTTTTTTTACTGCCTTTTGGTATTTTTCGACAGGTGCCTCATGGTCAGGGGTAAGGGATTCAAAATCAAAATATCCCAGCAGGGAAACCTCATCCCCAGTCAGCTTTTCTGTACTCTGGATGTTTAAAAATGAAAATAAAAAGCTGGACCAAAGACTTTCGGTTCCTCCAATCCCTCCATTGGCCTTTACACCAAGGGATTCCGGAATTCCGATCAGAACATAGGGAGTATCCCCCCAACCTACCGACATCTTTTCACCAAGTTTAATTTCATTAGGCCTGTGCCTGATGATATGTGGCAAATCATCTTCAGAGTATGTTTTAAAAAAATCCATAGCCAAATCTTTTATTTAATATAATAACTTTCCACCAATCATGACCTGGTCAACCATATTATTCCCAAATGCATAGGGAAGAAAAGCCAAAGAGGGCATAGGTTTGGTGATCACCAAATTGGCTTTTTTACCCTTGGCAATGTTCCCCACCTCAGCTTCCAACTCCATCGCAAATGCAGCATTATTTGTCACAGCATTGATGGCCTCTTCCGGGGTCATCAACATCTGGATGCAGGATAAGGCAATCAAAAACGGGATATTGCCACTTGGGGACGAACCGGGATTATAGTCCGTGGCTAAAACAAGCCCCAATCCCTTATCGATCATTGTTCTAGCTGGGGGGTAATCCATTTGAAGAAAAAATGCCGCTGTAGGCAATAAAACAGGAATAACTTTGCTATTTCTCAAGGCTTTTATTTCCTTCTCCCCTATACACTCCAAATGATCAACCGACAATAAATTATTTTTAACACCCAACTGGACACCTCCGGAATTGGAAAGCTGGTTTGCATGTAACTTTCCCTTGAGCCCATAATAATGGGCAGCATCTAAAATTTGCTGAATTTCATCTGGGCTAAAAAAACCTTCTTCACAAAATGCGTCTACATAATGCGCCAGCTTTTCTTCGGCAATTTTTGGAATCATTCCCTGGCAAATTAGGTCTAAATATCCCTGGTGATCATATTGATATTCCTGTGGAAAGGCATGGGCACCAAGAAAAGTAACCCTCATGGGCATTTTTGATTTTTTCTTCAATTTTTTGATTACCCTGAGCATTTTCAACTCCCCTTCAACAGTCAGCCCATAGCCACTCTTAATTTCTATAGCCCCTGTACCCATTTTCCGTACTTCCTCCAAACGGATCCATGATTCCTCAAAAATTGCCTCCTCAGATGCCTCTTCAATCCGCCTTGCAGAATTTAGAATCCCACCTCCCCTATCGGCTATTTCCCGGTAACTTAACCCTTTGATTTTATCCACAAACTCCCCTTCTCTACTTCCTACATAAACCAAATGGGTATGGCAGTCACACCAAGCAGGCAATACAAACTGCCCCCTTAAATCCAAAACCTCCTTCTCCTTCCATTTTTTGGGTGAAAGTTGATTCATAGGGCCATAGTCTGCAATAGTATCCTTATCAATTTCCAAATACGCATTAGAAATGGTGGGCAACTCTCCCATTTGTTCCCCTTTCAAAAAAACGGGAGTCTCTCTGATCCCACACAATTCCTTGATATTTACTAACAGCATTATTCCCTAATTTTTTGATCCAAAGAAAGACCATGCTTTCGGGCTGTCATCCGAGCTTTTTCATAACCAGCATCTGCATGCCTGATCACACCAATACCGGGGTCATTTTTCAAAACCCTATGAAGTTTTCCAGCTGCCAATTCTGAACCATCTGCTACTATGACCATCCCGGCATGGATAGAATACCCCATTCCAACTCCACCACCATGGTGCAGGGACACCCAACTTGCTCCTGATGCAGTATTCATCAAAGCATTTAAAATAGGCCAGTCAGCTACTGCATCGGATCCATCCTTCATCCCCTCCGTTTCCCGGTAAGGGGAAGCCACAGACCCTGCATCCAAATGATCTCTTCCAATAACTATGGGAGCTTTCACCTTTCCAGTACTAACCAATTCATTAAAAGCCAATCCCGCTTTTTCCCTTTCTCCCTGCCCCAACCAACAAATTCTGGCAGGTAATCCCTGAAAGGCTATTTTTTCCTGAGCCATCCGAATCCATCTGTGCAGGGATTTATTTCCAGGAAAAAGCTCCAAAATCAATTCATCGGTTTTACTGATATCTTCCGGATCACCGGATAAAGCAGCCCAACGAAATGGTCCTTTCCCTTCACAAAACAAAGGCCGGATAAAGGCGGGCACAAAACCCGGAAAATCAAAAGCTTCCTTCAGCCCTTTTTCATAAGCCCTTGCCCTTAGGTTGTTCCCATAATCAAAAGTGACCACCCCATTTCGATGAAAATCCAACATCAGCTGCACATGTTTCACCATGCTGGCATAAGCAAGTTCAATGTATTTTTCAGGATTTTCCTTCCGCATTTGATAGGCTTCCTCCACAGAAAGGTCTTGGGGGAAATATCCCATCAAGGGGTCATGTGCCGAAGTTTGGTCGGTCAAGGTGTCCGGCAAAACCTTCCTTTCCTGCAGTCTTTCCAACAAATCCACTGCATTGCAGTGCACCCCAACAGAAAGTGCTTTCCCTGATGTTTTAGCCTCCAAAGCCCTATCAATGGCCTGGTCTATTTCATCATAACTTTCATCCAGATACCTGGTTTTCAGTCTTTTTTCAATCCTCCAGGACTCCATTTCAGCCACCAGACAAACTCCACCATTCATGGTAATGGCCAAGGGCTGAGCACCCCCCATTCCTCCAAGGCCAGCAGTCACATTCAACTTCCCTTTAAGCTTAGCTCCAAAATGCTGCCTGGCCAGTTCGGCAAAAGTCTCAAAGGTTCCCTGAATAATCCCTTGGGTGCCTATATAAATCCAGGAGCCTGCGGTCATCTGGCCATACATCATCAAACCTTTTTTCTCCAATTGATCAAATGTCTCCCAATTCGCCCAACGCGGCACTAATTGGGAATTGGAAATCAAAACCCTCGGGGCATTGGGATGGGTAAGCATGATTCCCACCGGTTTGCCGGATTGAATCAGCAGACTTTCATCATTTTCCAAAACTTTTAAGGATGCAATTATTTTATCCAGTGCCTCAAGATTTCTAGCAGCCTTGCCCCTCCCCCCATACACAATAAGTTCTTCAGGGTTTTCGGCCACCTCCGGGTCCAAATTATTTAGTAACATCCTAAGGGCAGCCTCCTGCTCCCAACCCTTACAAATCCTTTGAGTTCCTAGTGGGGTTTTGTAATTGGACATCCTTGATTTTGAAGATAAAGTAGTCATGGTCAATAATTTTTAGGAGGATATTAGACTGCTCAATTCTACCTTTTGAAGGAAATCAATGGATTTTTGAATCTCTGGAGCTAATACTTTATCCTGTTTTGTAAATTCAACCTCTTTCCTAAATAAATCCACTACCTTTTCCACTACAGCAGAGCTTTTTACCGGTTTTCTAAATTCCAGGGCCTGAGCCGATGTCAAGAGTTCTATAGCCAAAATTTTTTCCAAATTTTGGAGTACTCGAAGACATTTGGTAGCCCCATTGGCTCCCATGCTGACATGGTCTTCCTGACCATTAGAGGAAACAATGGAATCTACTGATGCCGGAGTACAAAGCTGTTTATTTTCACTTACCACACTGGCAGCAGTGTATTGGGGAATCATTAATCCAGAATGCAAGCCCGGATCATCAACCAAAAACAAAGGGAGCCCTCGCTTTCCGGTCAATAACTGATAAGTCCTCCTTTCTGAAATACTCCCCATTTCGGCCATGGCAATAGCCAAAAAATCAAAACCCAAGGCCAACGGTTGTCCATGAAAATTGCCTCCTGCCAAAATCTGATCTTCCTCGGGAAAAATATTTGGGTTATCGGTTACCGAATTGATTTCTATTTCAAAGGTTTTTTGAACAAACCCTAAAGTATCTCTGGAAGCCCCATGGACTTGAGGGATGCAACGGAAAGAATAAGGGTCCTGCACCTGTTTTCCTTTAGCCTGGGTAATTTGGCTTCCCTTTAGGTACTTATTAATGGTTTTAGCAGTTGCCAATTGCCCTTCATGAGGGCGAATCTCATGAATTAATGGATGAAAAGGCTGAACATTACAATTAAAAGCCTCAAGGGAAATAGCTGCAATTAAATCCGCCCAATCAAAAAGCCGTTGGGCATGGTAAATACAATGCATCCCATAAGCCAGCATAAACTGGGTACCATTTATCAGGGATAGCCCCTCTTTAGACTGCAGTGTAATGGGTTTCCAGCCGAACTTTTTTAATACAACCTCTGTGGAATAGGTTTTTCCTTGAAAAGAAACTTCACCCAAACCGATCACGGGTAGACTCAGATGGGACAAGGGAGCTAAATCCCCGGAAGCACCTAATGAGCCCTGCGTATATACCACTGGCAGAATATCATTGTTATAAAAATCAATTAGCCTATGGAGGGTATCCAGCTGGACACCTGAATAACCTTGGGAAAGTGAATATATTTTTGTAAGCAACATCAACTTAACCAATTCCAGGGGAACCTTTTCCCCAGTGCCACAGGCATGCGACTGCAAAAGATTGAACTGAAGTTTTTGGATTTCCTCCTTATTGATACCCACCTGTTGTAAGTATCCAAATCCAGTATTGACCCCATAATAAAGGGCAGATTCATCCCGGGTGATTTTGTTGTCCAAATATTCCCGGCAACGCACTATTTTATTGGAGATTTCCTCAGAAAGTAAAACCGGCTTTCTAGATTGAATAATTTCCATCAAGTCGCTCACAGAAAGAGACTTATTTTCTATAACATGATAAGGTGCCACGGAACCAATACTTAACACAACTAACTGACTTTAAATAACATACATTCTATTTTACTAATTTCCGGATTTCATTTAATAATAAAAAATAGTATTATTTTGGATCGTAATAACTAATACTGATTAATGGAAATCCGTCAATTGGTTGACGAAGTATTTATCTTGCCCACACGGTCTGACGGGGAACTGTATTACAGGCAACAATTAAGCATTTGCGAGGATCAAGGTTTCACCCACGAAACTGTGCATGGGCATACGGTCTTAAATTCGGTAACACATGGGTTGGGGATAACTTTTCTCCCAAGTTCTTTTGCGAAATTTTCCAATGCCAGGGTGAAATTTGTTGAAATGGATAAAATCCCCAAAAAGCTGAAATTACTGCATTATGGAACCAGAGAAACCCCAATCCCAGTCTTCCAAAATTCCTATCCTTTATCAATAAACTGAATAAAACTTTATGATTTTAAAAAAATAATTAAGGAAAAACACCATTCACAATACAAATAAAACCTGAGCAACAAAAACAATCAAAAGGGGAAAAGAAAAGTTTCGTAAAAATTAAAGGACCTATTTTTTTTTGGTTTAATACCACTAATTAATCCGCAACAATCAACTCCACATCATTTCTCTCAAGCATTTTTGATTGATGATGTTCTATTTCAGCATCTGTGATTACTTTATTGATTTTATCAAAGCCTGCTATAAATGCCAAACTGGATTTATTAAACTTTGAAGAGTCAGCAACTACGATCACTTCTTGGGCCACTTCTATCATGATCTGGTTTAAATAAGCTTCTTCAATTTGTTGGGTAAAAAAACCTACATCAGCTTTCACCCCATCCACACCCAGAAATAATTTTTGACAATCCAGTTGTTTAAAATTTCTTATGGCCATTGGCCCCACCAAAGACATGGAAAAATCCCTTAAAAATCCTCCGGGAACCAACACCTCCAATTGCTCAAAACCTGCCAATTGATGAATAATATCCAGGGAATTACTAATCACCTTAAGTGCATTAAAACCTCCCAGATTTTTTGAAATCTCATAAGTGGTAGAACCTGAATCCAGGATTATGGAATCTTTCTCAGCAATTTGACTAATGGCTTTTTTCCCGATTTGACGCTTTTTTTCCAGGTTGATTTTTCTCTTATCAGAAACTGGCAGATTCAAGCTCCTTGGCTTAAATGCCCCGCCATGAGCCCGTATTAGCATTTTATTCCTTTCCAAATTAGAAAGATCATTCCTGATTGTGACCTCACTAACCCCCATAGAGCGACTGAGTTCAAAAACATTGACCTGACCCTTCTCTTCCAAAATCTCCAATATCCTGGACCTCCGTTGCGCTGTTTTTTTCATGATTGATTTCAGATTTTTTTGGGTCCTAAAGTAAAAATGCCATCCCATAAAATATACCATTTTCATTTCATTTATCAAATAAACCACCCTTCCAACTCTAACCTCTCCCTCCATTCCATCATGAACAAAACCACCTTATTTTCAATAAACTAAACCCCAAATCAGGAACATTTACCCCACTAATCTTGGTTTTGTACAAACAACACATACCAAAATATCATGGACTTCCATTGGTTATTTATACTGGTTTTCATTCTCTTTTCCCAGGAAGATCCTTTCAAGGAAGAAAGGCATGAAATGGTCAAAAATCAACTGGAAAGGCGGGGCATTGAATCCACTTCTGTCCTCAATGCCATGCGAAGTGTCAAGCGGCATTTATTTGTTCCCCCGCAATCCCAAAAACATGCCTATAAAGACAGCCCACTACCCATTGGTTACGGGCAAACCATTTCCCAACCCTATATCGTGGCCTATATGACAGAAATCATTGACCCGCAACCCGACTTCAAAGTTTTGGAGATTGGAACCGGTTCAGGGTATCAAGCAGCTGTCCTGGGTAAATTGGTGAAAGAGGTTTATACCATAGAAATAGTCGAAGAATTGGGGAATGCCGCTGCCTCCCGGCTAAAATCCACAGGCTATGATAATGTAAAAACCAAGGTGGCTGATGGTTATTTTGGCTGGGAAGAACATGCCCCATTTGATGCCATTGTGGTGACAGCCGCAGCAGAATTTATCCCCCCACCATTAATCAAACAACTCAAAAATGGAGGAAAAATGATTATACCGGTTGGCTCCCCTTTTATGACACAGATGTTGACTTTGGTAGAAAAAAAAGGAGGCAAGCCTATTACCAAAACCCTATTCCCGGTCAGGTTTGTGCCTTTCACAAGAGAAGATTAATGTTTTTTGAGATATTAGGTTACTGGACAAGCACTTGCCCATGTTTCACATCCCAAACCTCAGTTTCTTAGCTACTCAAATAATATTTGTATTTTACCTGGTACAAAGCGCTATCATACCCTTTCCCCCAATTTAGGGAATAATAGATTAATTTCGATAACTGACAAGCCGGTAGAATAATAAAGGAATTAACAGGGTCCCTGGTATTAACTCAAAAAATCCTTGTTAGAACCAATAGTTATTTAGGAACAAAAAATGGGCCGATGAAATGAAAGAAGACAAGGTTGGTTTTATGCTTCTTTTTTCTCTGGGTTTACTTTCTGCAGCCATTATAGCCTTTCAGTTAGTATTAATGCAACTGCTTTCCATTACCCAATGGTACCATTTTGCCTTTATGATTATTTCAGTTGCCCTGTTGGGCTTTGGAGCAGCAGGAACCATTTTGGCTTTGTTCCGGAAAAAACTTCTTCAAAAAAAAGAAAAATATACACCCATTTTGATGCTGCTTTGCGGGCTTTTCATGGCAATAGTCCCAGCATTGTCCCAATTATCTTTTTTTCGCTTTGACTCCTATCTCCTGTTTGCCCAACAAAGCCATTTTGGAAGGCTAATTGGCACCTACCTGCTTTTTTTCTTTCCTTTTTTATTTGGTGCCCTGGCCATCGGCATCATTTTTACAATTGAAGTCAAACACATTGGCAAGATATATTTTGCCAACCTACTTGGTTCTGGGCTGGGAGGGTTAAGTGTTCTTTTATTGATGCCATATTTTGCACCAGAAAAAATCCCGGCATTGATAGCTATTTTTCCGGTAATCGCAGGATTTCTTACAGTAAAAAAGCAAAAAAAATGGCCCCTGTTTATAGGCAGCCTTTCTTTGGCAGGCACAATCATTTTCTTTTTTTATCCTCCAACCTTACACCTATCTGAATACAAAAGCCTTCAAAAGACTTTAAGTTTGCCTGAAACCAAGGTAGAAGAAACTAAATATAGCCCTCAAGGCCTGGTCCAGGTGGTTTCTTCTCCTGCATTAAGATTTGGCCCTGGCTTGAGCCTTAAAGCACCATTTGCCCCTAAAATTGGAAAGGCAATTTTCATCAACGGTGATTGGTATGGCCCCTATGTGGATTTTGGAAATGAGGAATTTGCCTCCGTGTTGCAGCACACCACAATGGCCCTCCCCTACGTGATGGGGGAAAGAAAAAAGATCTTGATCCTCAATGCCAGAACGGGGTTTCAGGTCCCCCAGGCCATACAAAATGGAGCTAGTGAAATTCATTTGGTGGAGCCCAACCACCTTATCATAGATAAGTTGGAGGAACAATTACCCTTGGCAACTTCCCACATCCAGTTAAAAAATGTCAATGCCCGTAACTATATCACCAGCACCAATCTGCAATATCAATTAATACAAATCCCAATGATTGGAGCATTTGGAGGAACAAGTGGACTGCATGCTACCCAGGAGCAGTTCTTGCTGACTTTGGAGGGTTTTCAGGAAATGTATGAACACCTTAGTGATAACGGGGTAATTAGCATTAGTTGTTGGTTGGATTACCCACCCAGAAATGCATTAAAATCCCTGGCCCTTATTAGTCAGATGCTGGAGGACAACGGTATTAGCAAGCTGAGCTCCCATATTGCAGCCATAAGGAGCTGGGGAACAGTCACCTTTGCGGTGACTAAAAAACCTCTGGATCAAAAAACAATTCAAAAAATCAGGGATTTTTGTGATCAAAAATTATTTGACCCTCTTGTATTACCAGGCATAAGGGAAGAAGAAAGAACTCGGTTCAACCAACTCCAGGATAGTACTATTCTTCATCATGTGGACCAACTACTATCTGATAACAAAAATCAACTACTTAAGGATTACTCATTCGACATCAAGCCTCCCACGGACAACTCCCCTTATTTCTCCCAATTTCTTCAATGGAAAAGCCTGGGGCATTTGGCTGATCTTTTTGGGGGAAGGTCTATACCTTTTTTTGAAATAGGCTTCCTTTTGGTAATTGTCACTTTAGCTCAAATCTGCATTCTTTCCCTTTTATTGATCATTCTCCCCTTGTTCCAATTGAAAACAAGAAAAGGCCAAAGACTTTGGTCATTTTTTTATTTCAGTGGAATTGGATTGGGCTATATGTTTTTGGAAATGGTTTTGATACAAAGACTCACTTTGTATTTCGGAGACCCTATTTATGCAGCTTCCACTTCCATTTCGGCTATTTTAATATTTTCCGGAATTGGCAGTTATTTGGCCGAAAAATGGAATTTTAGTCGAAAAATATTATTGGTTAGTATTGCTATAATTTTGCTATTGATTTTGGCTTACACTTTTTGGCTTTCACAGGTGCTGTTAATTACCATTTCTCTGAACCCTGCATTAAAAATAATTTTTGCAGCTTTTCTGATAGCTCCTTTGGCCATATTTATGGGATTTCCATTTCCCTCAGGCCTTTCCTTTCTTGGCAAAACCAACCCCAGTCTTATCCCTTGGGCTTGGGGCATCAACAGCTGCTTTTCTGTAATCAGTACTGCTCTGGCTACTTTGGTGGCCATTGAATGGGGTTTTCGATGGGTAATGTTGGTTGCAGGGGTAGGTTATTTAGTAACTTGGACGGCAAGTTATTTTTGGGAAAATGGTAGAAAAAAAGAAAAATAAAGTTAATAGGGAAATATTCGGTTAAAATCCTCTTAAAAAGCAAAAAGCTATGAAATAAAATTTCATAGCTTTAGTCAATTAACAATAAACCCAAAATAACCTGCTGTAGGAGAAGGATTCGAACCTTCAAAGGGTAGTTAGGCAAAATACGAGCTCAATATTTGCTTTATCCCTGGTTCCCCACCCCTGAGACAGAGGGGCATGTTTACCAATTTCATCACCCTACAGTATTTAAAGCCTTTTAGCGCTTTTGCTTTGCTTTACACTATCAAAGGTAATACAACCAAGATTGCTTTCAAATTATTTTAACATAATTTCACATTTATTACATATTAATTAATGATATCGATTTAATTTTAACATTTATTAAATACACCCTTACTTTTACAACCTTTGCATTACATTTACCACAAACCACAAAAACCACTTATTTAAATAAATGATAAACTTCCTACTATTTTTTTTACCAAACTTTTTCCTGCCCCCTATAATCAACAAAATCCAAAAAATGGTATTTGTATTTAACCTAAAGCCCCAACTTCTTTAGCTAAGGAAATGAATTCCCTTTAAATTTTATTAATTTCACAAACAACTAATCAACAAACAGTTAAAAGGAACCAAGTTAAAATTCGAGATAAATGGCCATCTTAATTGTTTTCCCTGATGTTCCTGTTTATGGGCCATCAACGGAAATCCTTGAAATAATACTTGAATCAACCTTAAAATTTCGTGGACTTTTAATATCAAACACGATGCAAAAAATAACTCCTTGTTTATGGTTTGATGAAAATGCTGCTGAAGCCGTAAATTTCTATATTTCAGCATTAAAAAATTCAAAAAAAGGAAAGGCGGCCTATTATGACAATGCCTCCTATGAAGCTTCTGAAAAACAAAAGGGAAATTTTTTAACCCAGGAATTCACATTGGAAGGCCATAATTTCCTGGCCTTAAATGCAGGCCCCCAATTTAAGTTCAATCCCTCAATATCCTTTTTTGTGAATTGTTCCTCCACCGCTGAAGTGGATGAGCTTTGGCAAAAGCTGAAAGAAAATGGGTCTATTCTTATGCCCTTAGGTCAGTACCCCTTTAGCAAGAGATATGGATGGTTACAAGATCAATTCGGGCTTTCATGGCAAATTATGGAAGTTGGGGAAGAAAAAGCTACCCAAAAAATCATTCCCAACCTTTTATTTGTAGGGGATCAATATGGAAAGGCCGAAGAAGCAATGGAATTTTATACTGGAATATTTGAAGATTCAAATATTGGTCATATCTACCGATACGAAAAAGAGGAAGCTCCCGACCAAGAAGGAAAAATCAAATATGCCGACTTCCACCTCGCTAATCAGGAATTTATTGCCATGGAAAGTGCGCTTTCCCATCAATTCTCCTTTAATGAAGCCGTTTCTTTTATAGTGAACTGCCAAACTCAAAAAGAAATAGATTTTTATTGGAATAAGCTTTCTGCATTTCCGGACTCAGAACAATGCGGATGGCTAAAAGACAAGTTTGGGGTTTCCTGGCAAGTAGTACCCACGGTTTTACCTGAATTGCTAAATGATCCTGACAAAGAAAAAGCTGAAAAAGCCATGCAGGCCATGATGCAAATGAAGAAACTGGAAATTAAAAAATTAAAAGAGGCCTTCAATTCTTAAATTCCGGCCAAAATAACTTTTCAATTTCCTAAGAGGACTATTATTGGTAAACTCCTACTTAATAAAAAAGGTCAATCAACCACTTTAAATCGTTATCAGTAATTCAATTAAAGGTAATTCTTAGAGGGTTAATATTATAGGGACAAATTTCTATTTTGGCGATTTTGATTTCAGTTTTCCCTTTAAAACCTCGAAAGGTATCCCTGCCTTCTGGCTGTAAAAGTTTATTTGTTTTTTATTTTTCCTTTAGTAAATTATTAAATCGATTAAGCAAAAATTTAATCAAGCAATTAACTTAATTGAAAGGGATTTAGATTTTAATTAGAAAGTCAAGGCCTATTTATTAAAAACCCAAAAAAATCTTTTCTTATGAACAATGGACAAAAAGGCCAGCCAGGCAATTCCCGTAGGGATTTCTTAAAAAAAGGAGCCATTGCCTCCTCTATTTTATTTGTCCCCAGGCATGTTTTAGGCGGAGTGGGATTTACTGCTCCCAGTGACCAATTGAATATTGCAGCCATTGGAGCAGGAGGCAAAGGTTTAAGTGACATCAGAAATGCTGCTGTCAATGGCCGTGAAAGGGTGGTCGCCCTTTGTGATGTGGATTTTTCGGGTTCCGCCTCCCAAGCTATAAAGGATTTTCCTAAAGCCAAGCTTTACCACGATTACCGGGAAATGTTAGAAAAGGAAAAGGACATCGACGCGGTTACCATTTCCACCCCAGACCATGTCCATGGGCCGGCTGCTGCTTTTGCTATGGAAAGGGGCAAACACGTCTATGTCCAAAAGCCACTTACTCACAATATCCGGGAAGCAAGAATTTTAACTGAAATGGCCCGAAAAAACAAAATAGTAAGCCAAATGGGCAATCAGGGAGCTTCCAACCCCTTACTCAGTTTGGTGCAAAATTGGATTGACTCGGATAAACTGGGGGAAATTTCAAAAGTCCAGGTCTGGACTAACCGGCCTGTTTGGCCTCAA
The DNA here is from genome assembly GCF_030409905.1 of Echinicola jeungdonensis. NCBI lineage: Bacteria > Pseudomonadati > Bacteroidota > Cytophagia > Cytophagales > Cyclobacteriaceae > Echinicola > Echinicola jeungdonensis. The sequence continues at coordinate 2,615,452 of NZ_JAUFQT010000001.1, read as the reverse complement.
GGCTACGCAATGCCTGAACCTGACCCAAACAAAAAACCAAATGACTTATACTGGAACCTTTGGCTGGGGCCAGCATCATACAGGCCTTACACACCCAACTTGCATCCCTTCAACTGGAGAGGTTGGTGGGAATATGGAACAGGAGCATTAGGAGATGTAGGCTGCCACCTGATTGATATTCCATTCCGGACTTTGGGACTGAAATATCCCAAAGATGCAGAATGCAGCGTGGGCACCGTTTTCACCAAAATGTGGACCCCTGACTACCACCCGGAAAGCTGTCCTCCCTCTTCTTTTATCACCCTTCATTTTGATGCGACAGAAAAAAGCAAGTCTCCTATTGAGATGACCTGGAGCGATGGCGGCATCAAGCCCAGCCATCCCGAAATCATCCCACCCGAGCATGACATCGGTGGACATCAAAGCAGCAATGGGGTACTGATCCATGGGGAAAAAGGCATCATCTCCACCAATATCAATGATAGCTCTCCCCTAATGCCCAAACTTTATCTCAAGGATGGAACCACCGAATTTGGCCCCCAAACCGAAGATGGTGAAGAACCTGAATATGGCCACCAGCGTAAATGGGTGGATGCCTGCAAAGCGGGATTTAACAGCCAAGAACACCTGGCCCTAACTTCTTCATTTGATTATGCAGGCCCCATGACCGAAACAGTCCTGATGGGAAATTTGGCCATCAGAAGTTATATGTTAAGGCGGGAAAATGCCAATGGGCAATTTGAATATTATGGCAGAAAAAAAATGCTTTGGGATGGAGATAATATGAAAATCACCAATCTGGAAGCCGCCAATCAATTTGTTGGACGGAAATATCGGGAAGGCTGGGAAGTATCAAAATGAGAGTCTATGTTTTCCAATGTTTTTTTGCACTCTTTCAAGGGAACCTTGAGAGAAGTAGACAATATCTTTCTGTACCCTTTCCATTCGACAAATAAACTATTTATACTGGAGAACCATCCTTTTCAAACTCACACTCAACAACTTAAACAAAAAACCTTACTTTATTTTTTACTATGTATTTATAACTGCATTTCATTAAGTTTGTAATTAAATAACGGATCCAAATGAAATGCACTATTGCAAACAGTTTTTGAATAGAAACTGAGAAAGGACTCTTTCTGGGATTTGGTCATATAGAACTATTGAAAAAATAAATGAACTTGGTTCCATCAATAAACTGGACCAATCCATGGACATGGCTAATAGGCAGGTTTGGTGTTTGGTAAATGCCATTAATGAAAAAGCTGAAAAGCCTTTGGTAGAAAAAAGGACAGGGGCAAAGATAGTGGCGGCACGGATGTTTCCGAAGATAAAAAAAGTGTTTCGCATCCTCATTCGCATCCTCAATAATCTTGAAATTGATTTCGAGAAATGCTTAACTTTTGATTTATTCCCTCCCTGATTCATTAAAAATCATAGCGGAAATATTAACCTCACACCATGAAACCATTACTTATTTTCCTATTTACACTGGTGTTTTTTTCAAGTATAAAAGAAAGTCTTGCCCAGAGAAAAGAAGTCAGCACAGGGAACCAACAATGGTTTCAGTATTATAACCAAATAAAGTTGGATGAAAAATGGGCATTGTTAACGGATGGAGGTTTAAGGACGAGGAACAACTTTGATGAATTTTCACAATACCTCATCAGGACAGGTATTGGGTTTAACCCATCTTCCATACTTAGTTTTTTGGTGGGCTTTGCCCACCTTGGCTTTTATAACAATGGCAGTAGGACCAGGTCTGAATTGCGTCCCTATCAGGAGCTGGTTATAAATAACAAACTCGCTCCTATTAGCTTATCCCACAGGTACAGGGTCGAGGAACGTTTTTTCAGGAATACCTCACAAGACAACTCTAAGTCTAACAGTTTCAATTTCCGATTCCGTTATAGAATCATGGCCAGTATTCCGCTTTGGGAATCCACAGAGCATGACGGAAAAAGTCTTTCCTTCAATGTTGGAGATGAAATCTTAATTAATGCAGGAAAGGATGTTGTGTATAATGTTTTTAACCAAAACCGTATTCTAATAGGTCCGGCATTTCAATTAAACAAAACCCTGGATTTCTCCCTGACCTATACCCACCAATTCTCAGCAAGCAATGCCCCACGAGAATATCAAAACAGCCATATATTTTGGCTGGGGATAAAGCATAAAATGGATTTTACATCTAAGAAATAATTTATAGCGCCAAATGAAATCAACCTTTTTCACATTTATTTTACTTCTCCCAATTTGTTTGTCGTGCCAGCAAAAACCCACCGAAAAAATCACTATTGCCACAGCAGCCAATATGCAATTTGCCATGAAGGCTTTGACAGAGGCATTTAAAGAATACCATCAAATAGATTGTGAACTAATTATTAGCTCTTCAGGGAAATTGACAGCCCAAATCAAAGAGGGCGCCCCATACGATGTTTTTGTGGGAGCAAATATGAAATATCCCGAGGCCATTTTTCAAAGTGGTCTGGCAGCCCATTCACCCAGAATTTATGCAAAAGGGAAATTGGTTCTTTGGACCATGGATGAGGAGATCGAAGTCTCTTTGGACATCCTGTCTTTTCCTGAAATTGACCATATTGCCCTGGCCAACCCCAAAACAGCACCCTATGGAATTGCTGCAATGGACGTATTGAACCACTATCAACTTATTGATCAGGTAAAGGAGAAATTGGTATATGGAGAAAGCATTGCGCAAACCAACCAGTTCATCACTTCTAAAGCAGCAAAAATTGGCTTTACGGCTATGTCTGTGGTTTTATCGCCGGAAATGAAAGGTAAAGGCAAATGGCTGGAGATCGATCCCAGCACTTACCGGTCAATTGATCAGGGTGTGGTTTTGCTAAAAAAAGAAGGCAAGGATATTAAGGATGCCCAGCTGTTTTATGATTTTCTTTTTTCATCAGAAGCCCACAAAATTTTAAATGATTATGGTTATTTGGTGGAATAAAGGAAAAAAAATTAAAAATGAGGAATGTCGAATTAATTTTTTTCAGTCGAAATCCCATGCACTCTTGCTGCATTTATTGGTATTTCAAAGTTTACCGGCTTGATAATAAAATCGTCAAATTCAATTCTTTTCAATCCTTATCGCATAAAATCTACGCAATCTGGACCATCCTAGGCCAATTATTGAGGTCTGTAATAGGCACTTTCCAGCTTCTAGGTAATCCAGTTATTCTGGATCAAAAAATAAATACATAATATCTACTTTTCTATTAATTTATGTTTATTACCATTCTCCTTGTTTTTTTTATTACTAACCGAATTACAGACCGTTTTCAGGAATCTGTCTTTGTAGATTTTTAAAATTAACCATAAAATATTAAACCGAATCAATTCAACAATTAATCTATTACAAAGGCACCATAACTTCCGTGATGGGTCAAGCTTACATTGAACTGTTCTTTTCCATTACTCAATGTAGGAATTTCTATTTCGTTCTTTTTTAGCTGGTAAGCGCTACCAACATAATTTAGTAGTCTTGTTTTTAGTTCTTCACTCTGCTCCTTTTGACAAGTAGTTTTAAATTTTACGATTTCAGAGCTCAACTTTTGTTTATTCAATCTTGCTTCAGAGATTATATAGTTTGAGGTCTCCATTGTTTCCACAAAACATTGGAAATCTCCGAATCTTGCGGTTTCGGAATTATTCTCAATAGTACATTCAAATCCCATGGGATTATAAAAACGGCTTGGATATATTTGAGTGTATAGTTTGTAAGAGGCTTCTTTTATGCTCCATAATCGCCATACCATGCGAAATGGGTTTATGGCATCCTTGATATACCTCTGTTCCAATTCCGTAAATATTTTGTTTAAGAATCTCTCCCGTTGCCAATTTGAAGCATGCTGCGCTTCATTAAGATCAACAATGTCATTACCGACCATTAGTAGTTAAGTTTTGAAGTAACAATGCTTATGGCGGATTTTACGTTTAGCATTTGCTCCATATCCTCATTCTCCAATCGAATATCAAATTCGTCCTCAATATCTAAAATGACATCCACAAGATTTGCTGAGTTTATCTTGAGGTCGTTCACAAAATCCGTGTCTTCGGATAAGTTTTTGAAAGCTTCCTCATCTTGAACATAGGGTTCAATTATAGGTTTTAATTTGGCAATTAATTGTTCCTTATTCATGTTTTTTGAAAAGTAAGTTACGGTATAAACCGCTTAAATAAAACACAAGCATTCACATCACCAAAACCAAAACTGGCTTTAGCAATAACTTGAAGATTACAAACTATTGATTGCGTTGGTACTCTGGAAACATCTATTAATTCTTTTATGTTATCGTGCAGATCCTCGCAATTTATATTTGGTGCTATAAATTGCTCTTTCAGTTGAACGATACTGGCAACACATTCTATAGATCCCGCAGCGGCCAAACAATGACCAACCAATGATTTGGTAGAATTGATAAGGGGGAAATCCTGATGTTTTCTTCCTAATGCCTTGGTCCAATTTTCAATTTCTATAGCGTCCTTGGAAGTAGCCGTAAGATGTCCATTGATGGCATCTATTTTACTTGAGCTTACATCTGCATTCTTTAAGGCATTTCTTATACACCGTTGTACGGCCTCCGGATTTGGCGCAGTTAACGTACCTCCTTGGCGTTGGCCTCCAGAATTAACATCACCTCCCAAAACCTCAGCATAAATGTTTGCACCGCGTTCCAATGCAGATTCCAAAGATTCCAAAACCAAAGCTCCTGCGCCACTTCCAGGAACGAAACCTGATGCTGAGGCACTCATTGGTCGCGAACCTTTTTCTGGATTATCATTGTATCTGTATGTCATAACATGCATGGCATCAAAGCCTCCCCAAACATATGGTCCGTAATCGCTACAACTACCCACTAGCATACGTTTGGCCTTTCCGCTCTTAATCCGATCATATCCCATTAAAACGGATTCAGTGCCCGTTGTACATGCCGAGGAATTTGTGGTGACCTGATTGCCCAACCCAAGCATACCATTTAAATAAGCACTAATACCACTTGCCATGGTCTGTAAAACAACCGTGCTGCCCAAACGCCTTACATTCCCATCATCGAGCTTGTAAATTGCTTCCCTGAATTTTTCGACACCTGATGTTCCCGTTCCAAAAATGAGTCCCGTATCATAATCTAGTTTGCTATTTGGGTTCACCTGAAATCCTGCATCTTTCCAAGCATCTATACCTGCAATAAAACCATATAATATTCCAGAGCTATTAAATCCCCTTAATTGTAAATCTGTAAAATATTTTGATTGTAATTCATCGGTAATGTTTGGAACACCACCTATTTGGCAAGAAAAGTTAAGGTCTTTTAATTGTTGATGAAATGTGATTCCCGAGGTTCCATTTTTTAGCGCTTCCGTGAATTGGGAAATACCGACACCGTTTGGTGCTATGACTCCTAGTCCTGTTATGACAACGCGATGACTCATACTTTCAACATTCCTGAAATTACTCCTCTTGCTACTAGCTCTCCGTCTTCGGTGAGCATTTTTACTTTACATTTTAATTTATTGAATCGAAACACTTCTTTCTCTGAATGCACATTGACTTTTTGGCCAGGAAAAACCGGCAAATAAAAATCCATTTGATACGAGGTTAAGGCTATTTGTGGTTTTTGAACCTTCTTTAATTCAGCTTTCATTAGGTAAATGCCTAAACAAACCAAACCAATCTGCGCCATGCATTCAGTAAGTATAACACCTGGGGTAACAGGTTTATTTTTAAAATGCCCTTGATAGAAAAACTCATCATCTCTAAACGTATAGTGCCCCGTTATATTTTTTTCAGAAACGGCAACAATGTCATCCACAAATAAAAATGGACCTTGATATGGTAATAACGCTATGATTTCCGATGCTTTCATTTAAATCAAATGTTCTCCTCCATCAACCGGAATTACTGTTCCTGTTATCCATGCGGCTTCGTCCTTTGTTAGTAAATAGACAACGTTAGCCACGTCCTCTGGGGTGGTTAAGCGTTTATTTGGGTTCCGTTTTAATGTATATTTAATAATCTGTTCACTACCAGGAATCATTCGTAACGACGCCGTGTCCGTTACACCTGATTGAATACAGTTGGCCTTGATTCCATATGGTGCAAACTCGTGTGCAATATTTCTGGTAATCGCTTCCAGGGTTACCTTGGCTGCTGAAATGGCCGCATAGCTCCGCCAAGCTTTAGAATTACCTTCGCTTGTAAAACTTACTATCCGGGCATCCTCTGCAAACAATTTTGCCTCAAAAATTGATTTGGTCCAGTCATATAAACTAATTCCCATGGCCTGTATGGTCAATGTGAAATCATCATGATTCAGTTCAGTTTTTTCATCTGAGACCATTGGCTTTAGGTTGCCCTTTGCGACGCTATGAACCATCGTTCGTATTTTTTGATCATCACCTAACATTGATTTCAATTCCTGTATAATGGCCTCTCTTTTCTGATGTTTAAAAGCGTCACTATTAAACGCCTTGAATTGTATTCCTTCTTGCGCTACAATTTTAAATTCCTTTAAAATAGCTTCTTCTTGTATTCTAGAATTGCGATGTACAATACAAATATTCATTCCATGTTTAGCCAATTTTTTTGCTGTCGCCAAACCTAGACCACTGCTGCCACCAAGTACCAAAGCCCAATAATTTTTATCTTTGAATTCTTTCATGTTACCATTCTAATAGTATTCTCTGAGCAGAAAAACCTGGCCCAAAACTTAGCATAATTCCTTTGTCTCCTTTAGGTAATTTTCTATCCATAAATCGTTCTAAAACATATAGCACTGTGGCACTGCTCATATTGCCATATAGTCTTAAAACTTCTTTTGTGTCGTCTATATTCTTGCCTAAAGCACCGAATAGATCTTCAACCGTTTTGACAATTTTTTTGCCTCCAGGATGGAACACTAAATGATGAATATCTTCAATTATTAAGCCATTATTCTCTAAAAAAGGATGAATAATATTTGGAAAGTGATCTTCAATAATCTGTGGAACTGTTTGGTCCAAAACCATCTGCAAACCCGTATTCCTTAATTTAAATCCCATCATATGTTCTGCATCATAGAAGTGATACATGGATTCGTCCTTGATTTCTGGACCAACCTCATCTTCGCGAGACGATAAAATAACACTAGCGCAACCGTCGCCAAATATAGCGGCACTTACAATATTGGTCATTGAATAATCATCGTGTTGAAAGGTTGCCGTTGGTGACTCAACTGCTATTACAACTGCCCGCTTGTTAGGATTGGCTTTTAAAAAATTCTTTGCATATAAAATCCCTGAAATTCCAGCTGCACACCCCATTTCAGTTACTGGCAAACGAACAATATCCTGTTTCAACTTTAAACGATTGATTAAATAAGCATCTAAAGAGGGGATTATTATACCTGTGCAACTCACGGTGATAATATAGTCCAAGTCTTTTGGCGCCAAATTGGCTTTATCTAAAGCTTTCAGCAAGCTTTTTTCTGCCAGTTTTATGGATTCTCGGGTGTAAATGTCATTTTTTTCTTCAAATGAAGTTTTTAAAAACACCTCATCAGCATCCATTATGGAATAACGCTTATCAACCGCTGCGTTCTCGAAAATCTTGAGGACCTTACGCTTAAAACGTTCTTCTTGCCCTTCTAGCCAAAGTTCTACATAAGGTAAAATATCTTTGGTTTTTCTAGTATATTTTGGAAGTTGCTTTGCAACCGATATTATTCTTACTGCCATTTAGGGTTTAATTAGCCATTGGTAGCGGAATGCCCATTTCCAACAAATTTGTGATCTAAGGTTCAGTTGCTTTGAAATGTTTTCCAATTCTTCGCGCTTAAATGCCCTTAAAATAGAGGTTAATCCATCTTGTACAATCATATGGTTAAAAATCGCCAGGCCCAATAATTTAAATAATGCATAAGCCATTCTATTGCGATGCAAATCGTTTATAACAACACCTAGCTTCGCCTTTGAGCCTATCATTTTTAATAGTGTGTTAATTTCATCTTGATTTAAATGATGTAAAAACAAGGTTGAAAGCACTATATCATAATTTAAGGTTTGAAATTCCTCGGAAAAAACATCCAGCTTTTTAAATGACAGTTCATCATAATCTTCAGATAATTCCACGGCAAAGTCAATAGCGTCTTGGTTCGCATCAATACCAATTAGGTTAAACGAATACTTATGTTTTCTACCATAATCTGCAATCAATCTTAATATATCGCCATGTCCACAACCTAAATCTACAATAGTATAAGTCTTATCTTTGGGTTGATTTTTGAGCAATTGGCGCAGGCCCTCCAAGGTCACATGATTTCCACCAAGCCATTTATTTATTTTACCCAGCTTATCCAGCGTATCTCGTAGTAATTCACCCTTCATGGAAAAATCATCCATAAGCTCTGTGGCATTGCTTCTGTATTTGGTTTCTACAAATAAGTTCATTAAACTTTCATGGGCTTTCCGTGTGTCATTCTAATAATTAACGGCATCAAAAAAGGTACGCTCCTTAAAACTACCAGTAATTTTGGTGCCAACCAATCTTGTCTGAATAGATAGGCAATGCCATGACCGACTTTTAATCTCAAGCTGAAAGTTTTGCTCCAAACTTTAGTATACTTTCGCTCTAATTCTCCTCGTGTATGTATTTTATTTTGAAGATAGCCAATAATAAGAACTGATGCCAATTGTGCACTTCTTATGGCCATAGCCATACCGTTTCCACATAGGGGATGAATCATTCCTGCTGAATCACCACACATTATCATATGATTTTCAATTGGGTTTTTGGTCGCAAAGGAAATTTGACTGATTGTCAATGGCTTATCGAATTCAGCATTTGAATTCTGAAACATCTCCTTTATAGCAAGGTTTTTAAAGATAACATCATTTTGAAAGTCATCAATGTCCTTATAGCGTTTAAATGCTTTATAGTCCGTGATATAACATAAATTAATACGGTCGTTCTCAACTTTGGATACACCACAATAACCACCTTTGAAATTGTGAAGTGCCACCTTATTTTCAGGAAAATCACCTAACACATGAACTTTTACCCCCAAGTATGGTGATTTTTTGGTGATAAACGAACGCTGAAGCTTAGTATCTAAATTAGATCGTTTTCCAAAAGCACCAATTGTAATTTTGGAAGCAAAGCTTTGACTTGATTTTGTTTGAATGTGAAAAAAATCATTTTCAAATACCACATCGACCACAGTATCCTTTACTACTGAAACCCCTTGCTTTAATGCCAATTTATATAGCTGAAAATCCATTTCGTAGCGGCTCATTCCGAATCCACCAAGCGGTAATTCAGCGTTGATGGTTTTGTTATTGTGTGTAGTAAGTTCAAAATTTGTGATGCGTTTTGCCCCAAATTCAAAAGGGTTGAACCCTAAATATTCTAAATAGGGCAAAACTTCATTTGATACATATTCGCCACAGACCTTGTGTTTGGGAAAACTATTTTTTTCAATGAGAAGCACCTTGAAATTATTTTGCGCCAGATGAATGGCGGTAGTTAATCCGGCTAATCCGCCACCGATAATTATCACATCAAATTGTTGGCTTGTCATTTATATTTCTTGATAATAAACCACACCAATATTAAGTATTATGTATTTGTGGTTTTTAACGTGTAAATACTCATCTTCTAAAAGATGTTTGTTTGTACTATCGTTTATTTAAACTTTAGTAATGAATATAACTTATTCATAAGTTACTATTTTCAATCTGTAAAAGTTTTTCCGTTTATCCCCTAAAATGAAAATATAGGCTTTTGGGGATTCGTTTTGGATGGGACTAATACCTCATTTTGATTGACAATGCAGGCCCTATCAAAAGTAGTTTGAAACTATTCTTGGTCTTGGTTCGGCTATTTCAACAGATAGGGTGGGTAAAAAGCGAACCAGGGAAACTCAATACACTACCTCACGAATTCTTCTGTTTTAGATTGAACCTTCCCCTTTACATCTTCTAAAATCAAGTACAGACAAGGCACAATCACCAAAATAATAGAAGTAGCAAATACGATCCCAAAGCCAAGTGAAATGGCCATGGGAATAAGGTAATAAGCCTGTCTGGAAGTTTCCATGATTATGGGCGTCAAGCCCCCAAAAGTGGTCAAGGTAGTTAGCATTATTGGTCTGAAACGTCTTAGGCCCGCTTCATGAATTGCTTCAAAAGCAGAAAGGCTTCCTCGGTTTTTATTGGCATAATCCACCATGATCAAAGAATCATTGACCACCACCCCAGAAAGGGCAATTACACCCATAAGGCTGACAATGGAAAGATCATAGCCCAATATAATATGGCCGATCACTGCTCCCACAATCCCAAATGGTATCGCCGCCATGATGATGGCAGGCTGCCAATAACTGCCAAATGCAACCGCTAACAAAGCATAAATGATCAACATGGCCATCATAAACCCACCCCATAGGGACTGGGTGGATTCCCGCATATCGGCCTGGCTTCCCTGAAAACTCCAGGTGATCCCAGGAAAATCAGCCCTTAACTGAGGCAGCACTTCATTTTGCACAGAAGCCAAAACCCTGGAAACGGCATTAGAAGGTTCCACATCCATACCGACATTGACCACCCTTCTGCCATCTCTCCTGTTAATGGAAGTAAATGCCTCCTGCTGTTCCACTTCCACCACATCCAATAAAGGCACCTCCACTCCTTCCGGAGTCCGAATGAGAAAGGTTTCCAGATTCCTGACATCTTTTCTTTCCTCTTTGGGCAGTTTTACTCGAACTTCTATTTCATTCATCCCCCGTAATTGCCGCATGGCCAAAGCCCCATAAAAAGCATCCCTCACCTGCCTTCCCACTTCGGAAGAAGTCAGGCCAAGATTCCGACCTTCGGGAAGCAGTTTAAAGTCAAATTGGGTTTTTCCTTTGTTATAATTATCACTGATATCCCGGGTATTTTCATAGGCATCCATTCTTTCAAAAAAAGCAGTGCTGGCCCTTTCCAAAACATCAATATCCGCATGGCTCAGGTCCACACTGATATCCTGCTGGTAGCCACCTGGCCCCCTTTCGGCTTCAAAGGTTATTTGATCTACCCCCTCGATATCTCCAATTTCATCCCTCCACAGGGCAATAACATCGCCTGCGGTCATATCTCGTTCATCCGGTGGCCTCATGACAATTTCCACATCAATAAAATTCTGGCCACGGACATTGGTCTTGATTCCCTCTGCCACTTCATACAAGTTATGCTTATCAAACATCCGCTGGGTGGAATTAGTAATTTCCTCAGCTACCCTGGCAGCCTGGTCAGGGGTAGTTCCAACCGGTAACCTCACCCCTGCCTCTATTTCATCAGCAGAAACCTCCGGCATCATGATCATGCCCATATGGTCACTGTATCCATACCCCCCCACAATTAACAAAAGGGCCAATGCGGAGGACAAGGTGATGTACTTGTATTTCAAGCACAATTCTAAAAATGGTCTGTAATACTTATCTATCCCTGAATTAAACTTTCTAGCAAAAGATTGTTGCCATCCCTCAATCCTGTCCCCTAATTTCACAATTGATTTTTTGGAAGTATGGCCCAAATGGGCAGGTAGGATAAACAGGGCTTCCAATAAAGAAACTATCAAAACAATAATCACTACCGCAGGCAAAGGCCACCAAAATTTCCCGGTTTCTCCAGGCATAAACAAAAGCGGAACAAAGGCAATAATGGTAGTAAGAATACTAAAAACAACAGGCTTGGAAATATCCCGGGCACCTGCAATAGCGGCATCCAGATATCCCATTCCCCTTTGCCGGTACTCATAAATATTTTCCCCAACAACAATAGCATCATCCACCACAATACCCAAGACCACCAGAAAACCAAACATGGAAATCATATTGATGCTCACACCGATAAGAGGCAGAAAAACAATCCCACCAATAAAGGAAATGGCCATGCCCATCATCACCCAAAAGGCTAGCCTATACTCTAAAAACAAGGTTAAAATCACCAATACAATAACTATGGCCAAGGCTCCATTTTCGGTCAATAAAGACAACCTTTCCCGGTAATCCTCTGCCCTATTGCTATCAATACGCAAATTGATCCCTGGCGGAAGAGAAACATCCTTCAAAACAGCCTGTACGGTGGATTCGATTTCCAATGGGGATTGTTTGCCTATCCTAAAAATTTCCAGCTCAACGGAATGTTGTTGATTGAACTGACCATGAAATCCAGTCTCTTCAAAGCCATCAGTAATTTTGGCCAGCTCCCCTAAGGTAACCCTGGCACCAGAAGGGGAGGAAATAATGGTAATTTCGCTAAATTCCTCTGCCCATTGTTTACGTTCCTGCATTCTCAGGAGAATTTCTCCGGACTGCGTTTCCAGGGCCCCGGCAGGAATATCCTCACTTGAAGCGGCAAGGATATCTGCTACCCTCCCCAGGGTCAACCCATACTGGCGAAGGTTATGCTCAGGAATTTCCACATGAGTGACAAAGTCCGGAACATTACCGATTTCAACTTGTGTTATTTCAGGTTCATTTAGTAAACGGTTCCGCAGCCTTTCTGCCAATTTCCTTAGGGTCCAAATATCAGCCTCCCCGTACAAACCCAACTCCATAACATCTATTTGTCTGGCCTGAAGATTCACTTCGGGTTGTTCAATATCATCTGGAAATGTCCGGATCCGGTTGACAGCCTGATCAATATCCTGAAAGGCTTTCATCCTATTGGTGCCTGCCACGAGTTCAATCTGGACATTCCCATAGCCCTCCCCAGCTGTGGAAGTAATTTCTTTAATACCCTGCACTCCACGGATTGCCTCTTCAACAGGCAACAAAATCCCCTGCTCAACCTCCTCTGGGGCAGAACCGGGGTAAACCACCCTCACATTGACAATATCCAGTTGGAATTGGGGAAAAACTTCTTTTTGGATATTGTACATGGTCCAAATCCCCCCGCCCAAAAGGATAATCATTAACAAATTGGCTGCAATTGTATTGCGGGCCATATAGGCTATTCCCCCCTTGCTTTTATGGATATTTTCCTCTGATGGACTCATTTAATTTCCCTGGTTATTTGGACCTCCTACGGGTTGAGAAGTTGAAACACTGTCTTCTTTTAGACGTAATCCAACCCCATCCACCACCGTACTTAAATTAGTGGTGACCACCCTATCCTGATCTTTCAGCCCTTTATTGATATAGGCATATTGTTCATCACTAAACAGGATTTCCACAGGTTGGATTGAAAGCTTTCCATCCTCCATTACCCAGACTGTTTGGTTATTCCGAATATAATCCCTGTCCACCCTGATAACATCATCAATTTCATTCCCTATTAATTGGGCCTCCACAAAAGCCCCTACCATCAATTGGGGCCTGCCCAAGGAATCGGCCATCTCCTGGGCCAATGGATCAGGCACCATTACCAATACCCTTGCAAGCCGGGTCTGATCATCCAAAGCTCCAATCCGTTTATAAAGGTACCCCTCACGATGGCTGCCTTTTTTCCATGACGAACGGTTAACAATATTCACCTTGGACCCTTTTTCATTTTCCTTGGAAGGAAAAGTCAACAACTGAAGTTGGGAAACAGGCACGGTAACTACTACCCAGTAATTTTCTGCACCGATTAATCTACCCAAATTATCCCCTGAGGAAACCTGAGAGCCCACCGTAACATTCCGGTTTAAAATATGAGCATCAAATGGTGCTCTGATGGCGGTTCTATCCAAATCAAGCTGGGCTTGACTGACTGCTGCTTTTGCCGATTGGACAGCTGCCTTGATGGATTCCAATTGTGGTTGTCTCAGGACTAAAGCCTTTTTCTCTGGAGAAAGTGAATCCCCTATAAGTTCATAATCCATTTGGGCCACCTGCTGCCTACCCATTTCCATCCTCAAATCAGCTTCTGCTTGTTTGAGCTCACTTTTTCTGAGCTCCAGTACATTTTGGTAATCCGAAGGATCTATCTGCAACAAAACCTGCCCCTTCTTTACAAATCCGCCGGGAGAAAAACCGGGAGACCGGCGGACAACCTGACCATTAACCCTGGGACTAAGCATGATATCCTCAACGGGTTGAACCGTTCCTGTTGCTTTAATTGTAGGAAAAAAATCTCCTCTTTCAACCTGGACCACATCCACCAGCATGGCTGTTTCCTTGGAGGTACCTTCATGTTTTGCTGTGGGTTCGGTCATAAAGATCATAACTGTTCCGCCTACCCCGCTGAGAAGGATACCCAAACAAATAAAAAGTATGTTTTTCTTACTCATGGTTCTTTACTACTGTTTAGCAATTTTTATTGTTGTATCTTCCTTTGGGCTTCAAAACCACCGCCTAAAGCCCGATAAAGTCCAATTCTGATAATTAATAGATTCAACCGGCCATCAATAAATTCCCGGCGCAATTGCTGTTCCTGATCAAGAGCAAGTAATACATCCAGGTAATTGCTTAATCCATTCAAAAAGGAAATCTTTAACTGTTCGGAAGTTTTATTGGCCAAGTCCAATTGCCTTTTAAGGACCTCCAGCCTTTCCAATTGTTTTCTTTCCTGCACCAAAGCATCCTCCACTTCCTGAAAGGCCAATAAAACAGTTTGCCCATATTCATAAAGTCTTTGTTGCTTTACTGCCTCCGTACGGTCCACTTCCGCATTTAACCTCCCACCATAAAATAGCGGGGCGACCAGGTTTCCTGCCAGAGAGTAAGCCCAATCTTGAAATAATCCCCTAAAATTATTGGAACGTACCTGGCCTTCCAGTGAAAAGGATAAACGAGGGTATCTGCTGGTGACTGCTGAGGCCATATCCCTATCCGCTGCCAATAAAAAATGATGAGCCCTTTGAATATCCGGCCTCCTTCTTACCAATTCCAGGGGCAGCCCCGTAGCAGGCAATTCCGGCAATTCTGGCAAACTATCAGGGATAAAAGTCCATTCTTTTTGAGGTTGTTGACCTATTAAAACGGCCAGCTGATTTTCCAAACTGGCCATTTGGGATTCGATCAAAAGTTTTTGTTCCCGGGTTGCTTCCATCAACTGGGTCTGGCGGAGAATATCTACTGCTCTCACCTGCCCGCTTCCAAAGCGGGCTTTGATGAGTTTGATAATATTTTCATTGGTTTGGATCTGTTGGTTGATCAGGTCCAGTTGATGGTTGGCTGCCAGCCATTGGTACCAATTAATGGCCATTTCTGCGGTAATAGTCATGGATAATGCTTGATAATCCCACAGGCTGGCTTCGGCCCTAAATTTTTCTACCTGTAGGCCTGCACGAATCCTTCCCCACAAATCCACTTCATAAGAGGCGGACAAACCTTGTTGGAAATTCTCGCCTCCGGCAAAATCCGGTTCGGGCCTTCTGATGGCATTTTGGATGGTAGCTTCCAGGTCTGGCAATAAAAATGAAGATTCTCTTTTAACAACAGCCCGGGCAGCTCGGTACTGTTCCCAAGTGGAGGCCAATTCAAAATTTCCCTGCAAGGCTTTTTCTATCATTGCATTCAATTGGGCATCCTTGAAACTGGTCCACCATTGACCCGGAACAACTTGGACCCCGGTAGTGGAAAAGTTTTCTAAATTTTCTATGGGAGGCTCTACCTGATTAACTTTTGGGGAACAGCCAAGAGTCAGGGTACCGAATATTACCATGACTGCTATCCCATGGAGGGCAAATTTAAGGTTGTAAGTTTTAAAAGAATACCCCATACTTTTTCCTTTCTTATCCCCCAACTCCCATAATCATATCTACCTAATAATTAACAAATTATCTACTACCCTCCAATAAAAAGTTACTTTTTTTATCAAACCCTTTCGATTACTTAGTACTTTTTTGGCATTTAGCTACTTAGAAAAAAGTTTGTACTTTTATTTTCCCATTTCATGAACTTTAAACCCAATTCAAATGAAACCTATAAATCCTTTTCCAGTCCTAACCTTTTTCCTTTTTTGCTTTCCGGTTTTTCTAAATGCACAAAACATCCCTGTTGATTACCGATTACTTTATCAACAAAGCTTTGAGAGAGAGGAAGCTTTAAAGGAAATAGAATGCACAGATTCCCAAGCCTGGAAACTGGGGAATGGAAAGGAAAATAAAGCCCTTGAAATTTTCAAAGCCAGTAATTACAGCCCCAGGTTCAGGTCTCCCTTTAACATCGCCCTCTTAAAAACAAAAAAGCTTGGCAGCTTCGTATTGGAAGCAGATTTACAGCAGACTGGAAAGGAGTATGGTCACCGGGACCTTTGCCTCTTCTTTGGGGCTAAAGATCCTTCCAATTTTTATTATGTGCACATCGCCTCTAAAGCCGATGCACATGCCCATAATATTTTCCTGGTCAATGATGCTCCCAGAGTGGCCATAGGAGAAAAAGTGACTGATGGTGTCGATTGGGGCAAAACTGACAGTTGGCATAGGGTAAGGTTGGAAAGGGACCTTGAAAAAGGCTCCATCAAAGTTTACTTTGATGATATGACCCAACCTATTATGGAATCTACTGATCATCATTTTGATTTTGGATATATAGGACTGGGGACTTTTGATGATGTGGGAAAATTTGACAATATCAAAATCTGGGGAAAAGGGTTTGCCCCGGAGAAAAATGGATTTTTTCATTAACATTCAGCGTAAAAAGACCTATTTCGCTATGGTGGCCCTTTGACCTGGTCCTGAGTTTTTTAGCTATATACTAATAACTCGATAACCTAATTTTTTAGGTTTAGTTCATTGAGCCAAATCATTTGCCTTTTGCACCTTAGCCAATTCTTCTTTGATATAGGTATTCCACTCCTCCTGAGCTGCCCTGTCCCTTCCATTGTTGGTTTCCCTATCGTAAGCCTCCTGCAATTTGTTCATTTTCCGATATGTCTGAAGGTATTCATAGCCTATCACTCCATCAAAATCCGAAGGAGTCATTTCCCTGTTTTTGATATTTTTTTTAAAGCGCTCCACCACCAATTTTGTAATATCAAAATGTCTTCTCTCATGATTCAGGCCATATGCATCTCTCGATCCAGATTTGACCCAAGAGGAATTTTTGAGCATAAAAACCTTGGTTGTAAGATAAAGGTGCACCCAGCCATCAACCACTTTACTTTCACCTTCCCATGAAAAACTGGTAAAAATTGAAGCTACATATTTCCCAGGTCTAGTAGGAGCCTGGAAATCCTCCCATTTAATAGGTCTGGAAGGGGTATAAAAAACCGTATCCCCGGATTCTACTTCATCATAATCCCTGAAGAAAACCTTTACTCCTTTGGCCAGATTAATATTGGAATCAATTTCCTGATCGATCCATTTCACAAAAAATTGGAGAGAATTTTCCAAGGCCCTGGACAAAACGGTAGAAATTAATTGATACTGGCCGGCAGTTCGTTTATATTGAACTCCTCCACGGTAATCAATCAAATGGACTGGACTATCTTCTCCCTTTTTATAGAAAGAAATCACAAGTTTCACCTTGCCGGGAACAGATCTTCCTCCCCCTGATTCTTCATCTATCCTAATTTTTCCAATCCGGACAATGACCGGAATCAATTCGGGATTTTTTGGCAAACTCTCTAAATAATAATTTTTCAGTTTGTCTGATCCTTTTTCTACATCCAATAATTTTGAAGAATTATTAGTCCATAGCCTTGCCACTGATGAATGGTCTTCCCGTTCATCCCAAACTTCCGCAATATAAAAATGCTTCGGATCCAGGGGCAATTTTTCCACTTTAAGGGGAATATTTTCCGGGACTTCCTGGGCAAATAATGAAAATCCTCCCAACTGCATCATCAATAGAAATCCAATTACCTTGAAAAGGTACTTTTCAATTACTCTCGCTTGGCTGCCTCCTTCCCCAAAATGGAATATTTCATCATTAATCACTTTGCAGGCTTTAGTTATTTTAATGTGGGAATTAACCCAATTTAAGACGGACTTATCTTCAAATCAAAACGGATTTTATTTGAAGGGGTTGGGTTCATCCAACGCTTGAAAGGGCATAAATAAAAAGCTGCAAGCGTTTTGCAGCTTTTTATTTACCCCAATTCGATCTAAAACCTCACCTAGAAGCTTTGTATGGAAGGGAGGGGAGGAAGTTTCAATTTTTAAAATCGGGATTGCCTTCCCTCCTTGGGGCGGACAAAACACTCTCCACCATACTTACGGCCAGGGAAAAGGATTCGTGCCATACCTAAGGCAGCCTTATGGAAAATGCCGCTAAAAATCTTAATATAGTTCTTTTTTTCCAACCTCAGTTTATTTTGTCTAATAATCTGATGCCATTATTCCCTATTGGGATATTAGGCCGGTTAAATCATTCCCCTAGGTTTTCGCCACAATTTCCAATGGGCTTCTTTTCATTAATTTAGGGCAAAATCACATCATTGATGACATGGATCACGCCATTGGTAGCATGTACATTCATCAAGGAGGTATTCAATGCAGCGCCACCTACCGTTCCAGCACTTAAATCTACCGTTAGCATAGCATTTTCATTGAGGGTGGCAATTTCCTGGCCTTGCCTTAAATCCTGAGAAAATGCCCTAACAGGAACTACATGAGCCAAGAGCACCGCTTCCAAAGTTTCTAATGGAATATCATTGAAATCATCCCAATCTTCATTGGTATCATAAAGCGCCTGGAAAGCAGCATCTGTTGGAGCAAAGACGGTTAGATCCCCATTATCATCACTTAGGGCCCCTACTAAATCAGCCCGCTGTAAAGCTCCCACCAACTGCGTAAATTCAGGGTTATTCTGGTTGGTAAAACTTACGGCAATTTCGGCAATAGATTCACTGGGAGGAACAATCACATAATCCAAAACATGGATTACACCATTAGAGGCATCAATATCTGTATCCACAATCTGGGCACTACCATTGATCCAAAAGTTTCCATCCACATCTTCACTTAAATAAAAGCTTGCCCCATTCACCGTAACACCTTCCCCTGGATTAACATTTGAGGCCATCACTTCTCCATCCAGCACATGATAAGTCAACACTCCTGACAAATCGGGACTGGCCAATAACTCTTCCGCACTCAACCCATTTTCATTAAAAAATAAATTAAATGCATTATCCGTTGGAGCAAAAACCGTGAACGGTCCCTCTCCTTCTAGAATGGTCACTAAATCAGCTTCCACCACAGCGGCTTCCAAGGTGGTGAAGTTGTTACCTTCCACTACAATTTCCACAATGTCTTTTTCCTCTGACATTGGAGCAGGATCATCATCATTACAAGAGGTCGTCATGATTCCTAAAATGGCAATCATCAGTAACCTGATAAGATTTTTGGCTTGAGGTGTCATAATAAATTTCATTTAGTTGCATAGA
The DNA here is from genome assembly GCF_030409905.1 of Echinicola jeungdonensis. Classification (NCBI taxonomy): domain Bacteria; kingdom Pseudomonadati; phylum Bacteroidota; class Cytophagia; order Cytophagales; family Cyclobacteriaceae; genus Echinicola; species Echinicola jeungdonensis. The sequence continues at coordinate 2,596,153 of NZ_JAUFQT010000001.1, read as the reverse complement.
TTTTAGTAACTAAACCCAACACCTTTATTTTTGTTTAACTTTTATAAATATTTTTTAAACAAAAATTATCACCCTATTCAAATAATGACATTGTAAGGAAATAACTTTTAGGGCCCCGTTGATTATGTTTGTTTTTTAGCTGAAAAAAAATTGACTTTAAGAGACATTACTAAGGCACAAAACGCCAGAATTAATGTCATAGTATCCACCCAATTACCAGGCAAACCCAAACCGGTCACCCTTTGGATTAAATAGGAGATATAGGAATTGGGAAGGCCGGAAACTCCTCTTTCTTCCAAAACCTGCCAATGCCAATCCGTCAAGGGACAATAGCCCCAACCATACCAAATTCCCAATACAATCCAGGAAGCAAAAGTCAATGAAATGGTCCAAAGGTGCCAAACTCTGGTAGCTCTCCAATACCATCCCAACAGGTTGAACAGTATTAGTCCAGAGTGAAAAATCACAAAGCCATAATCGGCAAAAATCAAAAAGCGGATTTCCTCAAACACCATAGGGGCTCTAGTTTTTAATTAATTCAACGGTAAACCCAGCAAATCCGTTGACACCGGACCAAATGACCACAACTTTAGATTTGTTCCACAAATTGTGTATAGCAAACTACAACTTTTATAGTCCCTTATGCTCTTTACCTTCACCTAGGCCCAAATTCCAATCTGGCACAACTTATGAGTATAGAAGTTAAGCAAGGAAAATTTAAGGAGGAATAAATTCTGAATAGGCCTCTTATTTAATGAAAACATTTCATGACAAAACCATTTTATCTGCTTAGTTTTTCACTTTTCCTGTTTTTGGTTTCATGTGGAGATCAATCAGGGGAGACTACCGAAAATCAACATCAGGAATCATCTTTTGGCCCTTCAGAAGTGGCAACTGCCCCAGAAAAAGCAGTAGCCCTGGATGATTTGCCCCAAAAAATAGCCGCCAAAATCAATAAAAATGAACTGCTATCCACCTTTACCTTAAAAGAAATAACCAAGGTTCAAGGTAAAAACCAAGCAGTTTATGACCTTACATTTATAGACCCTGACAATCAAACTGTCATTGCAAGTTTTGATAAATCCGGAAATATCATCCAGCAATAGCCCAAAAATATAAATAACCTTAAAACCACAACTTAAATACCAACTAACCTTTATTTAGGATAAAAAGCACCTGTATGGGTGCTTTTTTTTGTCTGTTAATTTGCCCTGCAAACAAAAAAACCGAAGCGTTTACTTCGGTTTTTTTTCGGGAATTATTTGAATCTATTTCAGTGAAATATATTGCATAAATTCATTACGGACATTTTCATCCTCAAACTTACCACTATAGAAGGAAGTCAAGGTTTTGCTGTTGACATCCTGTACGCCCCTGGACGAAACACACATATGGTAAGCATCAATCACGACAGCCACATCATCTGTACCAAGAATTGACTTCAACTCATTTCCAATCTGCATAGTCAATCGTTCCTGCACTTGTGGTCTTTTTGCAAAATACTGTACAATACGGTTGATCTTAGAGAGTCCGATTACATGACCATTGCTGATATACGCCACATGGGCTTTTCCATAAATAGGCACAAAATGGTGCTCACAATGCGAAAAAAGGGTAATATCTTTTTCCACCAGCATTTCATTATACTTATACTTATTCTTAAAAAGCTTTACTTCAGGCTTATTTTTGGGATCCAAGCCGCTAAAAACCTCCTGGACAAACATTTTGGCAACCCTTCTGGGTGTTCCGCTAAGGCTGTCATCTTTCAGGTCCAATCCCAAAACATGCATGATCTCTTTAAAATGTTTTTCGATCAACTCCATTTTCAGTTCATCATCCATTTCAAAAGCATCTTCCCGCAAGGGAGTTTCATGCGATGTCCCTACATGTTCATCCCCTATTTCATCTATGGATTGGTCAAGATTTACCCCCGTCGTATTCAACATAATTTCTTTCTGTTTCATATAGTCGAACTGTTAGATCGTATTTATCTTCAATTTCTTTTCTTAAAATATCCCAAATAACCACAGCAATGTTTTCTGCAGTTGGGTTAAGCTGTTTGAATTCATCGGTATCCAGGTTTAAGTTTTTATGGTCAAATTTCTTTAGGACTTTTTCCTTTATAAGATCACTCAACACCTTCATATCATATACATACCCCGTGTCCGGATCAATAGGACCTACCAACTTTACAAATAATTCGTAATTATGGCCATGATAATTAGGGTTATTGCATTTCCCAAATACTTCCCTATTCTTTTCGGCAGTCCATTCAGGGTTATGTAGTCGATGTGCTGCATTAAAATGTTCTTTACGGTAAACCGCTACTTTCATAAATGTCTGAAATCTATATATATATATATATATGGCCTTATTTATCTAATTTGGGAAGGGCTTTTCAATTATCTTCCAGCTTGATCCTTTATACCAGAACATTGAACAGGCCTTTTTTGTTTGAAAAAAGCAAAACTGGATCCAAACAAAACCCTTTGGATCAAGCCATTACTTTTCCGGTAGCGACAAAATTAACCAAATATTATTTTTTTTGCCTATTCTAACCAGAATAACTATACTTCCGGTAATCGAAACAACCCTGTTTTAAACAAATTATAATACGGTTTTAACAAAGCAAAACCCTTTTTAGGTTCAGATTTACAATGATTACTTTTTTGTCACGTTAGCATTTTAAACATAAACCCCTTATATTCAGACCCTAAAATCACCCGAATTCCAAAAGGCCTTTTTATAAGCCAACTTTATTTGATAGTAATTATATGTTAAAAAAGATCAGTTTGATTTGCTGTGTTTTGGTGGGACTTGTACACTCATCCAAAACCAGACCCACATACGAAAATTTTGAAAATAACAAGGACATGGGATCTCCAGCTGAAGTTCTGGAAGCTGCCATTTCTTCCCATTTCACCAGTAATTCCAATTCAGCACCATCCCTGGAAGCTATAAAAATAGCTACACAAGGTTACTTTCAACTGATTAAGTCTGGAAAAATTGAGGAAGGAAAACCTTTGACCATTATTGATTTTTCGCTTCCCTCTACCCAAAAAAGGCTTTGGACCATCAATCCCATTAATGGTAACATCCTCCATCACAGCTGGGTGGCTCATGGAAAAAACAGTGGTGGCTTGATGGCCAACCACTTTTCCAATAAAATGTCCAGCCATATGAGCAGCCTTGGTTTTTATCTTACTGCTGAAACATATCGTGGAAAACACGGCTATTCCCTCCGTTTGGATGGGCTGGAGAAAGGAATCAATGACAAAGCCAGGCCCAGGGCCATTGTTATCCATGGAGCTGCTTATGCCAATCCATCCTTTATTCAAAAAACCGGAAGACTTGGAAGAAGCTGGGGCTGCCCTGCTCTTCCCATGGACAATTACAAATCCATAATTGACAGTATTAAGGGAAAATCCTGTCTTTTCATTTACGCCAAAAACAAACAATACAAAAAAACAAGCAGGTTTTACTTCCTAGAGGACAGCACCTCATAAAGTGGTTTGTCCCTTTTGTAAACATCCCTTCTGATTTGGGGTTTCCCTTCCCAGTCTGTCCAAAAACTAAGGTATAAAACCACCACAGGAATTTTAGCTTTAAAACTAACGGTTTGTTCTTTTCCTGCCTGGATGGCCTCTTCAATTTTTTCTTCCGGCCAATCAGGATGTTCCTTTAATAATATTTTTGCTAACTCAAAAGGTTTTTGGATCCGGATACATCCTGAACTGAACGCCCTGGTATCTTTTTTAAACAGCTCTTTCTCTGGAGTATCATGGATATAGACATTGTATTTATTGGGAAACATGAACTTCACCAGCCCCATGGAATTATGGGGGCCGGGAACCTGTTTTACCAAATAAGGAAATTTATCAGCAACTGCATTTCTCCAGTCAATTTTATTGGGATCAACTTCCTGCCCTCCACTGGTAAAAACCTTCATATGCTTTTTTTCCAAATACTCCAAATCTTTTTTGATCTCAGGTAGGACATCCGCTTTCAAAATCCCAGGTGGGACGGTCCATACAGGATTAAAAACCAAATAAGACATCTGAGCACTAAAAACAGGTGTACTTCGGTAAGCCCTTCCCACAATGGCCGTTGAGGTCAATAGAGTATCCCTTCCTCCATGCTGCATAAGGTCTAACTGAAAATTGGCAATATTGACCACAATAAACCGATTATCAATCAATGTATCAGGTAACCAACGTAACCTTTCCAGGTTGACAGACACTTTTTGTATTAAATCTTCAGGGGATTCATTCAGGGCTTCTAAAGTAGCTTTACCAATTATCCCATCCTGATTCAAACCATATCTTTCCTGGAAACGATACACCCCTTCCAACATGGCCGAGTCATAGACCTCCTCATCTTCCACCGGATAAGGCACCAAATCCTTCCAGAATATTAATCTATCCCTAATAAGGGGAATGTCCTTATTTCTTTCCAAGGGTTGAATCATTTTAGCCTCGGAAACCTTTTTCCATTGATTTGTTTTTTCCTCCAGATTAACAAAATCCCTGAGGAAATTCCGCATTTGTTGATATATAGGGAAAGATGGACACAGGGACTCCAAACTTTCTGCTATATTTTTTTTCCGGATTGCCGTTTCCAGATGATTGGGAAGTTGGGGATTGGATTTTTTTACTGGAATGTTCCAACCAGCTGTCAAATCTTCCGGATCTACCTTTCCAAAATAAAGATGGGTTCCAAGTCGCATATAAGCATCTGACAACAACACATCCAATTGGGATAATTTATTTTCAGGGACTTGGCTCCCTCTTTCATTGATTGAGTCCAATTCCACAAACAGCTCCTCAATGGCATTATGGTGGTAATCACTTGGGAAAAGCCCATCAAATTGGGATTGTTGGATTTGGTAATGCAGTTCACGGGCCTGGCAGGTCAATTTACCTTCCTGTGTCCATGCCGGCTTAAAATTCCGGAAATAGTAAAATTCATTCAATAGGCCGGTAAGGTAAATATGTTCTTTCGCAATTTCCAAATCCCCATTGGGCAGCCTTGATTCCAGGACAGTTCTGATTGAGTTGGGGAGGTCTTGCTCAGCCTTTTGCTGATTACATCGGGCTGTAAAAATCAATGAAAAGCTTGCAATAAATAAAAAATACCGAAGCTTCATAATCGAAGAGATTGATGGACTGAAAGTTAAAAAATAAAAAGAAAAAGCCGGAAACTCCGGCTCAATAATTTTATTTCAATTGGAATTCTTTATAGCTATTCCCCAATTCCCAGGTAGCTTTAAGCATTTCCAAAAATCCTCCCATTTGGTTTAAAGGAACCATATTAGGGCCATCACTTAGGGCTATAGATGGATCGGGATGGGTTTCGATAAAAAACCCATCTACACCTGTGGCAGCAGCTGCACGGGCCAGGTAGGGAGCAAATTGCCGCTGTCCGCCACTGGATCCTCCCTGACCTCCGGGTTGCTGTACGGAATGGGTGACATCAAAAACCACGGGGGCAAATTGCCTCATCGTAGGCAATGACCGCATATCCACTACCAGGTTATGATAACCAAGTGAATATCCCCTTTCAGTAAGGCAGACATTTTCATTTCCGGTTGACCTTACTTTTTGGACCGCATATTGCATATCTTCAGGAGCCATAAACTGCCCTCTTTTTATTTTCACAGCTTTTCCTGATTGGCCTGCAGCCAATAGCAAATCCGTCTGGCGACAAAGGAAGGCGGGAATTTGAATTACATCCACCACTTGGGCCACTTCAGAAACCTGATGGCTTTCATGCACATCTGTCACCAAAGGCACTCCAAGCTCTTTTCCCACTCTTTGGAGAACCTCTAAAGACATGTCCATACCTATGCCTCTAAAAGAACCTGAGGAAGTCCGGTTGGCTTTATCAAAAGAGGCTTTAAAAACATAATCAAAACCCAAACGTTGGGTTTCCTTTTTGACTTTTTCCCCTATCTCCATGCATATATCAAAACTCTCTACCGCACAAGGTCCGGAAAACAAAACAGGTTTATTTTTCCCCAAAACGATCTCCTCAGAGATTTTCATGGGTTGGGTGGATACTTTCATTTTTTTATTTTTCTGACAATTCGTTTATTATTTTCTCTAAAAGCCCCTTTGAACTTAAGATCACATCTGCTACTTCGCGGAACACCCCTTTTCCACCCGGAAGGGAGGAAATAAAATCGACTTTTTGCCTTACATAAGGCAAGGCATCTATTGGAGCAGCTGAAAACCCCACCCTGGTCAAAATGGGAATATCGATCAGGTCATCCCCAATGTAAGCACATTCATCAAGTCCTATTTGAAATTTCTTAAGGACCTCATCCAGCTTTTCGCCCTTGTGACTAATACCATGATAATGAAAATCAAAATCCAATTCTTCACAGCGGCTCCGTACAACAGGTGAATTTCTACCGGTAATGGCCCCAATCTTCAAACCATTATTTTTTAAGACTTTGACGATCAATCCATCCTTTACATTGAATTTTTTATATTCCAGATAATTATCATCATAAATCACCCCGCCATCAGTAAGGACTCCATCTATATCAGTGATCAATAATTTGACCCGTGAGGCTTTTTCACGGATAATATCATTCATTCCTGAGAGGTAATTCTCCATTGCTATTTATTTTTTTTCCATTGGATGGAATAAAGATCCAAACGCCTTTGTTGCAGATTCCTTACACTACCCACTTTGTGCAATTTGGTCAATAAATCCAGGTCTACATCCGCCACAATAGTCGTTTCAGTGTTTAGTGAAGCTTCTGCTACTACCGCATCATGGGGAAATGAAAAATCACAGGGTGAATAAATGGCAGCCTGAGAATGCTGGATATCCATATTTTCGACCCTGGGCAAATTCCCTACAGAACCTGTAATAGCAACAAAGCATTCATTTTCCACTGCCCTGGCTTTTGCGCAGGTGCTGACACGAAGGTAGGCATTTTTGGTATCGGTCCAGAAAGGAATAAATAAAATATCCATTTCCTGCTCGGCCAAAATCCTACCCAACTCGGGGAATTCCACATCATAACAGATTAGAATCCCTATCCTTCCTGCATCAGTGTCAAATACTTTGATCCCATTTCCTCCCTGAAGGCCCCAATAGGCTTGCTCATCCGGCGTGATATGCAATTTATATTGTTTATCTGTGGTACCATCCCTACGGCAGAGGTAGCTTACATTCCGGAGTTTTTTTCCGTCATATTCCGGCATACTGCCAGCTATGATATTCACATTGTAGGAAATGGCCAGGTCCTTCATCCTTATCAAAATCTCCTCGGTATAATCTGCCAGGTTCCTGATGGCCTCAGAAGCATCCATATCATTAAAGTCGGCCAATAACGGCGCATTGAAAAACTCCGGCAAAAGGCAAAAGTCCGATTTGTAACCCGATACGGTGTCCACAAAAAATTCCACCTGTTGCATCAGGTCATCGATATCCTTAAAGCGCCGCATTTTCCATTGCACCAAACCCAGCCGGACAATGGATTTTTGGTTACCAATGAGTTTTTCATCCTTTTCATAATAAATATTATTCCACTCCAACAAGGTGGCATAAGCCCTGGAATCTTTATCTTCAGGCAAATATTTGGTAATGACCTTCCGCACATGAAACTCATTGGCCAATTGGAAAGAGAGTACAGGATCATAAATCTCTTTGTTTTTGACCAGGTCAATATATTTTCTGGGAGTCATTTGGTCAGCATATTTGCTGTAACCGGGGATTCTTCCCCCAGCAATGATACTGCGGAGATTCAGGTTTTCACAAAGCTCCTTTCGGGCATCATAAAGCCTTCTCCCCAGCCGTAGCCCCCGGTATTCCCGGTCCACAAAAACATCGGTTCCATAAAGCGTGTCCCCTTCCGGATCGTGGGTATCAAATTTCCCATACCCTGTGATCTGGTCATGGGTATGATTGTCCCCAAATTTGCTGTAATCCACAATCAAACTCAAAGCTACAGCCACAATCCTGCCATTATCTTCAATGCATATCTGCCCTTCCGGAAATGCATTTATTTGGTTTTTAAACTCCTGCCGGGTATATGCCATAGCCTGGTTTTTGTAAATATTCACCATGATCTCATGGATATTTTTATAATCTGAGAGATGCAGGTTTCTCAGTTTTAATCGGTGGACAATCTCTTCTTTTTGCTTCGTCATGACCCAAAATTAAATAATTAAAGCATACATCTTTCAAAATTTTTCACCTAGCTCTCCTCCAAATTTTTGATAAAAACAATTATTTATCTACTGGATTTGCAATATAAATATTATTATTTTGTATCAAATATTCCCAATAAAAAGGGCATTTCAACCAATTTTCAACATTATGCAGGATCTTTTACAGGATATAAAGGAGGAAGGGCTAAGCGCTATCCTGGAGCGATTGAAAGACCTTTTGGGTACCACCATATTAAACATAGGTGATTCCAAACTCACCATCGGCATTATTATTACCCTGATCATATCCATTTTTGTCCTGATTGTGGTATCCGAATGGATCAGAAAATTCCTTGTCCACAAGCTCCTGCCACGGTACCATATGGAAATCGGAACCCGCCAATCTGTGGGTACCATTTTGAAATATATCATGATCACCGTGGGTACCGTAGTCATTCTCCAAAATACCGGGATAGACATGAGTGCCCTTGGTATTTTGGCCGGAGCATTAGGTGTGGGTATAGGTTTTGGTCTCCAAAATATCACCAACAATTTTATCAGTGGCCTAATTATCCTTTTTGAACAGCCCATCAAAGTGGGAGACAGAATTGAAGTGGAGGAGGTCAATGGAGATGTAATAAAAATATCAGCCCGATCGACTATGGTCGTCACCAATGACAATATAACCATCATCGTGCCCAACAGCCAATTTATTGACAACCCCGTAATCAACTGGTCCCATAATGACCGAAATATCCGGTTCAACTATCCGGTTCATGTTTCTTACAAGGAAGATCCCCAAAAGGTAAAAGAAATCTTACAGGAAGTGGCCATTGCCCATGAGGGCGTTTTAAAATCTCCACCACCGGATGTTTTATTTCAAGAATACGGGGACAGCAGCCTGGATTTTATTTTAAGGGTTTGGTCCTCCGCCTATATTAACAAGCCCAACGTTTTGAAAAGTCAACTTTATTATGAAATTTTCAGGCGGTTTAGGGAGGAGGGAATACAAATCCCATACCCTCAAAGAGATTTGCATTTGAAATCCGGATTTGAAAAGTTTAACTACTGATTTTCAATATTTTAAAAATTACATTATATTTACACATAAAGGTTTTTTGAATTAACTTTTATGCATCTCAAACAATAACCACCCATCAAATTAATGAAGCGGTTCATCCTCATATTATTTTTTATTGTTTTGGCCAAGGAGTCCTACGGGCAAGCATTTTACCGGTTCCGGTTTGAGGAGCCCTGGTCAGTCGGTGCAGGAGGTGGAGTAACCCAATATTTCGGTGAATTGTATTCCTTGTGGAAATACGAAGAAGGAATTCAGCCTGATTACAATTTTTCGGTCAATGTCCGGCGGACTATTGGGACCAAAACAAGGCTACGATTGGAGGGGTCATTTATACAAATGTCCGGGCAGGATCCTCCTGCCGACCCCAGAAGTTTGCGGGAGCCCAGAAACCTACATTTCCGGGCGAGAAACTTTGAAGTTGCTTTTTTGGGAGAATACCACTGGAAACCCGTTCGACTCAACAATATTACCAGACACTTCCTCAACTGGTATATTTTTGCTGGTGTGGGGGCCAGCACTAACACCCCTAAAGCCCAATTAGATGGGGAATGGGTAAGCTTGCGACCTCTCCAACTGGAGGGCAACCCCTACCCTGCCGTAATTGTGGTATTTCCTATGGGGCTGGGCATGAAATATAAACTCAATGTTTATACGGATTTATTTATTGAAGGGAATTACCGTTTTACCCTGACGGATTATATGGATGATATCAGTGATTTTGACATTGGAGATTTTTACCAAAATTTATTAGCAAGTTATGGAGAATATGGAGAGGGCCCCTATCCTGACCGACTCAGGTTGGCAGTAAGAAATAACGACTGGCTATTGGACAATGGAGAGCCGAATGTGGAAAAAATCAAACAACGGATTTATTTTGATAAACACGGCACCATGCGGCACCGTATCCGGCGGGGAAGTGGCCTGACCCATAGGTATGATGGGTATTTTACTTTAAACATCGGATTGGAAATCTACTTCTCACAAGATATCTGGGAAAATTGGCTCCGAAGAGGAAGAACAAGGCAAAGAGGCTGGCGTTTCTGGTAATTGTGGGGGAATTGAGAGCTGAATTTTGAGCCTTTTGAAGTATCTATATAGGATAGAGGCTAAGTTTATTTATTTTTCACTTATGGTTCCAGATCCCTTATTATTACACTAAAATCGGTTTCCAAATTTCAACTAAAAGGGCCTTTCCGGTAACAGAGACCTTTATTGGCAGTAGCTTGAGATAAAACCATGGTTTTTAATGAATCGTTTTTGAGGGGAGTCAGGAGATTTGAAGCAGCTCCGATCTTTACTCTTTACACTTAATTCTTTGCTCTTTCTTGCTACTAACTACCCCTAAATCCCTCTTGAGGGGGCTATTGGTCAACATATAGTCGTGAGTCCTTAGTATTTAGCAAATTGCACAGAACGCTTAGACTCAACTTAACCAATGGTAAATTAAAATAAGGGAAAAGTCAGTTTCCACCATCCTGGCTCTTTAATCTTGGTGCTTTGTTCTATCTTGACACTAGCATCTTGGTACTTGAAACTGATTTCAAAGGGTATATCCCATTTATTTTTTTAATTTTGCTGGCAAACCTATCACAAGTAATAATATTGCTAAAAAATGGCTGACTATAATTTTCAAGAAATAGAAAAAAAATGGCAGGATTACTGGGATTCCGCCCAGGTTTTCAATGCCAAAATAGATCCTAAAAAACCCAAATTTTATTCCCTGGACATGTTTCCCTACCCCTCAGGGTCAGGCTTGCATGTGGGACACCCATTAGGTTACATTGCTTCGGACATTGTCACCCGCTACAAGCGCTTGCAGGGATTTAATGTTCTGCATCCCATGGGGTATGATTCCTTTGGCTTGCCTGCTGAACAGTATGCCATTCAGACCGGGCAACACCCAGCCATTACCACTGAGGAAAATATCAAAAGATATGCAGAGCAATTAAAAAATATCGGTTTTGCTTTTGACTGGGACAAGGAGGTAAGGACTTCTGATCCATCTTACTACAAATGGACCCAATGGATATTTATGCAGCTTTTTGATAGCTATTATGATAAGTCTGAAGAAAAGGCTAAAGATATCCAAGAACTGGTTTCCATTTTTGAAAAAGAAGGGAATGCCCAGGTCAATGCAGCTTGTGATGAGGATACTGAAATTTTTTCTGCTGATGATTGGAAGGGTTTTTCTGAAAAAGAACAGCAACAAGTTCTTTTACAGTACCGCTTGACCTATTTGGCTGAAACCACTGTAAACTGGTGTCCAGCCTTGGGAACCGTGCTTTCCAATGATGAAGTAAAAGACGGTTTTTCCGAAAGAGGCGGCCACCCTGTGGAAAGGAAAAAGATGATGCAATGGAGTATGCGGATTACTGCATTTGCAGAGCGTCTATTGCAGGACCTTGAAAAAGTGGACTGGCCGGAACCCATCAAAGAAATGCAACGCAACTGGATCGGAAGATCCACTGGTGCAGAGATGGTATTCCAGGTCAAAAACCGTGACACCAAAATCAAGGTCTTTACTACCCGGATTGATACTATTTATGGGGTTACATATTTGGCACTTGCACCGGAAAGTGAACTGGCTACAGAACTGATCACCGATGATCAAAGGGAAGAAGCCGAAGCCTATATAGAAGTGGCCAAAAACCGTTCGGAGAGAGACCGGATGAGTGATGTTAAAACCATCTCCGGGGCTTTTACCGGAAGTTATGCCATCAACCCATTCAATGGAGAAGAAATTCCTATTTGGGTGGCCGATTATGTCTTGGCAGGTTATGGCACTGGAGCTGTAATGGCCGTTCCCGCCCACGATGACCGGGATTACAGGTATGCCAAACACTTTGGAATGGAAATCCGACAGGTATTGGAAGGAAGCAAAGATGATATCCCTTTTGACGGATGGGGCGCTACAGCCATGAATTCAGATTTTCTGGATGGCTTGCCCATGGAAGAAGCCATGGCCAAAGCCATCGAATTCCTTGAAACAGAAAAAATCGGTAAAGGCAAAATTCAATACCGTATGCGGGATGCCATCTTTACCCGTCAGCGGTACTGGGGTGAACCACTTCCGGTTTATTTCAAGGATGACGTTCCTTACTTAATTGATGAAAAAGATTTGCCTCTGGTACTTCCTGAGGTAGATAAATATTTGCCCACCGAGGATGGAGAACCCCCTTTGGGCCGGGCAACAGACTGGACTTATAAAACTGAGGAAGGAGAATTTCCTTTGGAACTAAGCACCATGCCGGGTTGGGCGGGATCCAGCTGGTATTTCTTCCGTTATATGGATGCCCATAATGACAAGGAGTTTGTCAGCAAAGAAGCCCAGGAATACTGGGAAGCTGTGGACCTTTATATCGGAGGTTCCGAACATGCCACTGGCCACTTACTATACTCAAGATTCTGGACCAAGTTCCTCCATGACCGTGGATATGTCAATGTGGTGGAGCCATTCAAAAAAATGATCAACCAGGGCATGATCCAGGGCCGCTCCAACTTTGTCTATAGGGTCAAAGGCAGCAATAAGTTTGTTAGCTATGGCTTGAGGAATGATTACGACACTGCAGAAATGCACGTTGATGTCAATATGGTTCATAATGATGTGCTGGACCTGGAAGCTTTCAAGGCCTGGAGACCTGATTTGGCAGAAGCAGAATTTGTACTGGAAGACGGCAAATACATTTGTGGTGCCGAAGTGGAAAAAATGTCTAAGTCCAAATACAATGTGGTCAATCCGGATGACATCATCGACCGTTATGGTGCGGATACCTTAAGGCTTTATGAAATGTTCCTTGGGCCACTAGAGCAATTCAAACCCTGGAACACTAATGGTATCGACGGAGTGTCCAAGTTCCTGAAAAAGCTGTGGAGATTGTTCCAGGATAAAAAAGGCAACTTTAGCGTATCTGATGAAAAGCCTTCACAAAAGGAATTGAAAGCCCTGCACAAGACCATCAAAAAGGTAGAAGAAGATATGAACAATTACGCATTCAATACCTCTGTATCCAGCTTTATGATCTGTGTCAATGAGCTTTCTTCTTTGAAATGTAATAAGAGAGCCATTTTAGAACCTTTGACAGTCATTATTTCTCCCTTTGCCCCGCATATTGCTGAGGAACTTTGGTCTCTTTTAGGTCATGAGCAATCTGTCATTGAAGCCGTCTTCCCGAAATATAAAGAGGAATACCTGACTGAAGATGCCCATGAATATCCAGTTTCCATCAATGGAAAAATGAGGACCAAGCTACCGCTTTCCCTGAGCTTGAACAAGCAGGAAATTGAGGAAGCTGCTTTGGAAGATGCCACCGTAGCCAAATGGTTGGATGGCAAGTCTCCCAAGAAGGTGATTGTGGTTCCCGGGAAAATTGTCAATATCGTGGTTTAATTAATAATTACTCGCAAAATAATAATAGGGCTGTTCGGGGTTTAGCACCCCAAGCAGCCCTATTATTATTTTTGTAATCTCAAAAATTATCCTGTTAACCAACTAACCAAAATTATGGCCAATCCCCCCAATTCATTATCTTTGTTTTCATATAAGAAATAAAGAAAGCGGTATGCAAATTGCAGAAAATCTGATAGTGGGGCTTACTTATGAACTTAAGGTAAGCAAAGAAGATGAAGACTCGGTCCCTTTTAGCGTGGAAGTCCGTGACCAAGAGGATCCTTTTTATTTCCTGTTTGGTAAAAGCGGTCTACCTGAAAAATTCGAAGCCGAATTGGCGGATAAAAAACAAGGGGATCATTTTAAATTCGTTTTGGAAGTGGAGGAGGCCTATGGTACGGCTGATGATGAGTTAATCGTCAATATCCCTAAGGACCAATTGACTGAAGAAAGAGGCTTTAAGCCGGAAATGCTTCAAGAAGGCAATTTCCTTCCTCTGGTAGATGAGGAAGGCTATTCCATGCAGGCCAAAGTTCTTAAAGATATGGGTGAAGAATTGATTTTGGATTTTAACCACCCTTTAGTGGATTTCAAACTGCATTTTGACGGGGAAGTCCTTGAAGTTCGAGAAGCTAGTGAAGAAGAATTAGCCTTTGGCCATGTGGATGGCTCACAAGGGCATCAAAACTAAAAAATTTGAAAATTAAACTATCCCTCAAAAATTAAATTTTTGAGGGATTTTTTTTGATTATTGCATAGCAGTGAGTATTGAAGGGTGGGTACATTCTTGATTCCAGATCCTTGCTATTTGTTTCTACTCTCCCCCCTAACTCCTCCTTGAGGGGAACTTTAAATTCGTATATTAATTGGGTAATGTATGGGCCTGAGCGTTATGACGGATACAATAGTAAATTAGAAAAAAGCGTCAAGAATAAAGAACAAAGACAAAAAATGGAGACGCTTTAATCTTGATTCTTGGCAATTTACTCTTCTGTTATTGCCCCGTAATTCCCTTTTAGTTCGATTTCGCTCAGCAACAGGCGACTTTCGATCCATATTAGGATAAATACATACCTCCATCGGAATGTCCAGCGGTCCCTGAAGGGAGTCGAAGGGCCGCCTTCAAAAAACCAGGGATAATTCGTGGGCTTATTTTTCCAGATACAGGACCTTATCTTCATCAAAATCCAAAAATAAAGTATCTCCTTCTTGAAATTCCCTTTCCTTATCTTCTACCCTCCAAATTTCACCTGAACCTTCCAGTTGGACCGTCAAAAGGTTGTAATGGATTAAATATTGCCTTTTTTGGACTTTTGCTTTGATTCCCCCTGATTTTAAAAAATGAATATCAGAAGGCCTGACAAAATTATTTTCTTTTCCCGGCAGGACATTCAGGTAACCAAAAAGCTTGGCCACATAAAGATTGGCCGGATGCCTAAAAACATCCTCAGCATTTCCTTGTTGGATCAACTTGCCTTTATGGATGATAAAAAGCTGTTCGGTAAGCAACAAGGCATCATCCAAATCATGGGTCACAAAAATCACCGTAACCTGCAGGGATTCAAAAATTTGCTTCAATTCTTCTATCAGCTCCCTCTTCTGGATAGCATCCAAACTGCTAAATGGCTCGTCCAAAAGCAACACTTCAGGTTCTATGCTCAATGCCCGGGCAATGGCCACCTTCTGCTGTTGACCTCCGGAAAGTTGCCTTGGTTTTTTATGACGATGGGCAGTCAGGGTAAGTAAATCCAACAATTCTTCCACCCTTTCCTTTTGGTAAGCCTTATCGTACATCAACAATGGCCTTGCAATATTTTCCTCCACCGTGGAATTGGGATACAACTTATATTCCTGATGGATCAGTTGGATTTCATCATAGCCGGGCACCAGCTTTTCATTGGGATTGAGGATTTTTTGGTCACCCAAATACACCAAACCGGCACTTTGGATCTCCAAACCGGCAATAATGCGTAGCAGGGAGCTTTTACCCGAGCCACTCTCCCCTACCATGGAAATTACATTTCCTTTGGGCACTTCCAGGCTAAAGCCCTCCAAAGCCATATTGTCCTCATCATATTGCTTAGAAACTTTCTCTATTTTCAGATAGGTCATGTTGTGATGCTGTTTTTAACTTTTTGAGGGAGGCTTTGGTAAATCAATTCATAGGAATGATCGGTCAATTCCAAAATCAGGGGGTCAGGAACTCCCCTTTGGATATATACCGAATTCCAGTGTTTTTTATTCATATGGTACCCCGGGCTGATTCCTTCATATTGTTCCCTTAATTCCATCGCCCTTTCCGGATCACATTTCAGATTAATATATTCAAACTGGGCAATACCGGTAATGGCAAAAATCTTTCCGCCCAATTTAAAACAAAGGGTATCTTCATCAAAGGGCGTGTCTTCAGTCACCCCAGGCTTGGCCATACAATAGTCCCGGAAATAAATGATGTCCATGGTTTAAAGATAATGGCTTTTTTTCAGTCCGAGCTCAATAGATAATTTAAGAAATAGTATCGCCAACGTCATTGCGAGAGGATAAAACCTCTAATAAATAAAGAGGTAGAATGACAGGATTGATATTTATCTTCCCTTACTCCACCCTATGAGGATGTATCATATTTCCAATAGCCTTTTGAACTCCATTCACTTTGTCACTTTTTTTCTTCAGGTAAAAAAAGTGACCAAAAAACCCCGCCGCTTTGCACCTTTTGGCTAAAATTTAAACCTCCCCACGCACAGCCAAACTCCTTCTTTATGAGCATCATCAATAATCTTTTTGCAGCATAACCGTCAGACATGCCTGTGCCTTTTGCAACCCACTTCTTAAATTTCTTACCGCCAAAACCTGCAAGGCGAAAAATCAACCCCTCCGAATTTGGTTAATCCTTATTACCGTAGAAATAAATGGATAAAATCAACAAAATAAAATTTTGTATTCCAATTCAGAAATTGCTTAATAAGACAAGCTCAACCCCACTCTCCAACATTTTTCCATCAATGATTTACCTTTTTTTGACTGGGCAAGTTTAGGAAAAGGGCAAAATAATTCGTTTGTTGGATAGGGAATGGCCCTTCGCTTTTTCGAGCTGAAGATTTCATAAAATCTACATCAACCTTTTGATTAGCCAAACGATTAAGGCCCCCAAAAACATGATGATGGAAATCCGGTTGATCCCATGCATCATCCTGAGGTTGAAATTGGACTTTTTATTGGGATCCGGCTTTTTAAATACCCGGATAAAGTAGTTCCCTACCTCACCCAATTGAAAAAACGATTTAAATTTATTATCACTCATATGATGAGATTTTAGATTTGAGACTTTCGATCTGTTTTTAGAATTGGTTTCCGTCTTTGCCGGAAAGGCCTACTGCCCCTGGACGCCCGCCTCCTTGAAAGCTGGGAGGCGAAGAACCGCTCTTAGAAAAAAGAAACCTTTCCGCCTGGACACTCTTTATTCTTTGCTCTTGACTCTTTTTTCTAACTCTTGATACTTGCTACTAGCTACTCAATACTACTTACAAAACTCTATTCCACCTTTTCGGGTTCAATCCATTGGCCATCTTCGCGGATGATGTTGATCAGTTCGTCCACGGCATGCTCTGAAGGCACGGACCTTTTGACCACTTCTTTGCCTTTGTAAAGGGTGATCTTGCCTTTTCCGGAGCCTACATAGCCATAATCTGCATCCGCCATTTCACCGGGGCCATTCACTATACAGCCCATAATACCGATTTTCACGCCTTTCAAATGGTCGGTGCGTTTTCTGATCATGGCGGTAGTTTCCTGAAGGTCAAACAAGGTTCGGCCACAGGAAGGACAGGAAATGTATTCCGTCTTGGACATCCTGGTCCTGGCCGCCTGCAACACCCCAAAGCTGACTGAATTATGCAGCTTGATGGTATCCATCAGGGCTTCCCGTTCGGACTGGTCTTTTTCTTCCAAGCCCAGCATTACGCCATCTCCCAAACCATCAATCAACAAACCACCCAAATCGGTAGCCGCAAAGAGCATGGTCTGATCGGCGTCCTGGTTTTGATAGCCTACCTCGGAAACCACAGGCAATGAGATTCCTGCATTGATCAAAGCAATAAATGCCCTTCTCAAGGCAGGCATATTGTGTTTATTATCACTTTGGAGAATAATCACCACATCGGTCCTACCCAATAAAACCGGAATGGCCTCCTCCACATCAATATCTTTGAGTTTAAGGAAGTTGAGTTCACTATGAAACTCCCCGGCTTCCTTCAGTTCGGCAAGGGTGAAAGCAGGGAACTTATTGGTATGATCCTCCACCTTACCCCAGGCAGCCCAATCAATGATTTCCTTCAACCCATTGGGCAGCATAAACGAAACCGGGTTTTGGCCGGAATAGACAAAGTCACAGCCCACATCATTCATCTTCCACTTGTCCAGTTCAGGAAGGTAAAAGTGGCCCACATTTTTCATTTCCTTTTCGGTGATAGCTTTCACCTTGGAAATATCGGTAATCACCCTGGGCACATTATTCCCGCCAAAATTGTACACCTCCCGGCTGTCCCTTTTTTCATAATCAAAAGGATTCAAGGGATATTCGGCAATAGGCTTGATTTCATCATGTCCTGCACGATGTGTATAACGGTCGATCAAAGCCCTGGCTACCGGCGCTTCAAATTCCGGATCTTCAGTCAAAGACACCCTGACGGTATCGCCCAATCCATCTTCCAACAAAGTACCGATTCCCACAGCAGATTTCACCCTGCCATCTTCCCCATCCCCGGCTTCCGTCACCCCAAGGTGCAAAGGATAGGGTTGGAATCCACCTTCCTCCAGCTTATTGACAAGCAGGCGGTAAGCCTGCACCATCACCTGGGTATTGGAGGATTTCATGGAAATGACGATATCATGGTAATTTTCATCCTCGCATATCCTTAAAAATTCAAGGGCCGACTCCACCATGCCCATGGGCGTATCCCCATAGCGGCTCATGATCCTGTCAGACAGGGAACCATGATTGGTACCGATCCGCATGGCGGTGCCATGTTTCTTACAAATTTTCACAAGGGGCAAAAACCTTTCCCGGATCCGGTCCAACTCAGCTTGGTAACTTTCATCGGTATATTCAATCTCCTCAAACTTCTTTTTGTCGGCATAGTTGCCGGGGTTGATCCGCACTTTTTCCACGATGCGGGCGGCAATTTCCGCGGCATTGGGTGTAAAGTGGATATCTGCCACCAACGGCACGGAATAGCCCCTTTGGCGCAAACCTTCCTTAATATTTTTCAGGTTTTCGGCCTCTTTTTTACTGGGAGCAGTGATCCGGATCAGCTCACAGCCACTTTCAATCATGCGGATGCACTCTTCGATAGAGCCTTCCGTGTCCATGGTATCCTTGGTGGTCATGGATTGCACCACGATCGGATGGTCCCCGCCAATCCAAACGCCTCCCACATTGACCGGAATGGTTTTTCTGCGGGAATAGGCCGTCAGGCTATTGCAATAATTGAAATTTTGAACGGTATCTTTGACTTCCATCATTTCCTATATTTTTACAGGTCCCCAAGCTGAGGCCTGATCACTATTTCTTCAACAACTGATTGGGGGGAAAGGTTGTATGCCCCCCAAACGGATTCGGCCACATCACTGGCCTTCATAAACCTTTCCTCCGGAATGTCCACGCCTTCCCAGCTGGCCGTATAGGTCGCCCCGGGCATTACCGAGGTCACCTTGATATCATATTCCAGCAATTCCTGCCGCAAGCACTTGGTCATGCCCAACATGGCCCATTTGGAGATGGCATAGCTGCCTCCATTGGCATAGGCGGTCAGGCCAGCAATAGAGCCCATGGAGAAGATATGCCCCGACTTTCGCTGGATCATATCCGGGGTAAACTCCCGGGTCAGGTAATAAGCACTAAAGAGATTGGTGTGCATCATAAGTTCAAAGTTCCCCTCCGGCTCCTCATGGATGGCCCCGGGCAGGAAAATACCTGTATTATTGACCAGCACATCCGGAATAAATTTCAGTTTAACTGCATCTGCCAAAGCTTTGACTTCCTCCTTTTGGGAAAGGTCAGCCACCTTGGTATAAAAGTTAACGGAAGGAAAATTCTCCTTCATTTCTGCTTCCAATTGGTCCAGGTCATCCTGGTGACGGGAACAGGTAAAAATATCAAAATCTTCCTTGGCAAATCGATAGATGATTTCCCGGCCAATGCCTTTGGTTCCACCGGTCACTAAAATGCTTTGAGCCATAAGCTTATGTTTTCAAATCTAAGGTGAATCAAATAGTTAGCATAACAACTAATTACCGGTCACAAAGTTACATTTTTTTGTTCCAATTGCTAAACGCTACTGTTAAGATAGCGTTACAGGGTTTTGGAGGTTGTTGGTTTTTTGGGCTCCAATTATATTCAAAAACCACATTGGGGTCTATTATTTACCTATCATCAAGCAAAAAACTACCGCAATTCAGGTATTTTTTGGGAGACCTGGATTGGTTATTTTTAGAGTTCGATTTGTTTTTAAACGTTTGTAAGTGGTTGGGGATGGGGAATTGGAAGAGAGTTAAATGCGATTACGTTTATTAGCAGGTTTTGGGTAAAGTTGGATATACCTTTCCAAATAGGGTTGATAGGTACAGAAAAACCAGATATATAAGATAAGTTGAACAAAACCTCCTACGTCGGTAGCTATTTGATTTTGAACAGTTAACCAATTTATTTTCAGTGATTTACCCTAAATTCACTCCATGTTTTACCATTAAATAAATAACATCATGGAAAAAAAGTCTTCGTCAACGGATGTATGAGGAAATGTTGGTCAGGAACTATTCCCCCAGGACCATCAGTACCTACATCAGCCTTGTATCGGCAGTTTCCAAACATTTTGGAAAGATCCCCGAACAGATCAGTATTGGTAAGTTAAAGGAATACCTTTTCCATAAGGTCGAAGTCAACAAAATGTCCCCTTCAGGGGTGAATCAGACCATCAGTGCGTTCAAAATACTTTTCAAAGATGTCCTGGGCAGGAGCTGGGATCCGGTAAGAATCAAGCGGCCCAGACGGCCCCAACTCCTCCCTTCTGTTTTTTCGAAAGAGGAGATATCCCTTATACTGAACTCCATAAGGAACAGAAAGCATTATTGCCTGCTGGCCCTCACCTACGCCTCCGGTCTGAGGCTGAACGAGGTGATCAGCCTGAAGCCCTGTGATATCGACAGTGACAGGATGCAGCTGAAAGTAAGGGGAGGAAAGGGATATAAGGACAGGTATACCCTGCTGCCAAAAGGGCTGTTGGAAAGGCTCCGGGAATACTACAGGTACTACCGGCCCAAAACCTATCTTTTCGAAGGCCGGACACCTGGCAAACCCCACAGTGAAAAGAGTGCACAGTGCGTTTTAAAAAAAGCCATGGAATGCGCAGGGGTAACAAAGCATGCTTCTTTCCATACCCTTCGCCACTCCTTTGCCACGCACCTTCTTGAGCAGGGAACCAATGTCAGGTTAATCCAGGAGCTGTTGGGCCACAAATCCCTCAGGACCACTACGGTTTACCTGCATGTGACCAACTTGAATCCGGCACAGATCAAAAGTCCCCTGGACGAGCTGTGATGGATATCCTTAACAAGAGGAACAGCGGGGTAGAACTTTCCGATATCCTTCTGGGGCAGAAAGAATCCTTTCTTTCAGGAAACAGCCCGTGTACCGCCCAGTACAAGGCCTATCTGGACATCATTTCCTGCAGGACATCTGAAATGGGTTCCCATACCCTGGCATGTGACAGCTGTGGCCATACCAAAACGAGCTATAACAGCTGCCGGAACCGCCATTGTCCCAAGTGCCAGTATATCAAACAGCAGGTATGGGTAGAAAAGCTCAGGAGCAGGTTGCTGCCGGTGAGGTACTTTCACGTAGTGTTCACCGTCCCGGACTTTCTCAGGCCGCTTTTTTATACCAACCAGCGGTATGGTTACAAGCTCCTGTTTGAAGCCTCTTCGGCCGCAGTGAAAAAGGCTGCCCTGAACCCCGCTTTTCTGGGGGTTGAAAGCGGCTGTATGGCGGTGCTGCATACATGGGGACAGTCCCTGTCCTACCATCCACATATCCACATGCTTGTTCCTGCCGGGGGACTGGACAGCGATGGGCAGGAGTGGATCGTCGCCCATAAAAAGTTCTTTGTTCCGGTGAAGGCACTGTCAGCTATTTACAGGGGCGTATTTATGGAAAAACTTATCAGGGCGTTGGAAGGAAACCTTCTCAGGATACCGGAAAAGCAGGCAAAACTGTTTGCCGACCCAAGGCTTCTCAGGCGGGAAGCCTATGCAAAGTTTTGGCATGTCTACATCAAAAAGACCTTCAGGGGGGCAAACCAGGTGGTCAGCTATCTGGGAAGGTATACCCACCGCGTGGCCATCAGCAACAGCAGGATCCAATGGACTGATGGGAAAGCGGTCAGTTTCAGGTGGAAGGACTACAGGGACAACAGGAACAGGACCATGAGCCTCAGCTGCCACGAGTTTGTAAGGAGGTTTATGCAGCACATCCTCCCTTCTGGATTTTACAAGATCAGGTACTACGGGATCATGGCCTCGGCAAACAGCAGGACCAAAATGGAAACCTGCTTCAGCTTGCTGAAAAAGACAGGGTACATCTCCTTCTACCAGGGACTGACCACTTACGAGATACTTGAAGAGGTACTGGGCCCGGACTTCTTCCTTTGCCCCTGCTGTAAACGGGGAAAAATGGTGTTCGGGATTGCTTCACCAAAAGAAAAAGGCCCCTGAAACTTTATAAACGGGACGTTCATTGACATCATGAAGAACAGATTGGAGGGAAAAGGTTTCCCAGGGAAAAATATGCCTTTTTCCAGCAAAACCATCAATCAAACTAGAAGCTTTAAACAGCGAAACCAAAGAACCTCCTGAAAACTCCCGCCAAGAAAAGATCCATGAAAGACAAATGCCCATAGCAGTTCACCGGCTCCGTCCAACTATGTTTTAAACGCAATCTTGATAGTCTTAAGAAAATAGTTTATTTTTTGCCTAGATTGCGTTTAAAACACTTTACGTTGGCGGTAATTTATAGAAATATGAAAACAAGACTAAGTTCAGACTACTTATATCATTTTACATCTGATTTTGAAACCATTAAGTTAATTCTTCAAAATGGATTTCGACATTCATTAATCTCTGAGTCAAGACCAAATTCCCCAATTGTTGACAGAACCTTCATGCAACAAAACTTTCTTGTTTGTTTTTGTGACATAAAGCCTGACGAAAATGCTTTTCATCGGCAGTGTTATGGATCCTTTGCCTTAGCTTTGACTAAACATTGGGGCATGAGAAATAAAATATCCCCTGTAAGATATGTTCACTTTAACTCATGTGGACTTGAGCAACAGTACATTGACTTGAGGAATTTTACCATAGGTCTATTTAAGTCCGAACACAATTTTAAAAAAGAAGCAGAATTTGAAGAAAAGATAATAAAGAATGTTATTGCCTGGTCATTCTGGATGGATCTAAGAGGCAATACTAATTTAGTAGAAGAAAAAATTAACCAAGAGTACAAAGAATTAATAGAATTATTAAAACCTACTAACAAGGACAAATTTTTTAATGAAACTATTTTAAAATTCAGGCAGAGAATAGCAGAACTTCATCACTCTCTTGAAATTGGAGATCCATTTTTAAGGAATTATAGGGAAGATTTTACTTGTCCAAATTCGGGTGAAACAATTAAGGATAAAGTACTTTATGATGAGAGAGAATGGAGATCATGTATAACTACTCATTCACCTGAGGATGTAGTTGTTTGTGAATCGGATAACGGTATAACAATGAAAGGATTTCTCAAAGAAAATCACAACCTTGTATTTATTGATGAAGATTTGATTGAAATTAGGTTAGACAGAGCTGAATCAAAAAATAAGTTATATCGATTTCTTGAAGAAAATAACACAAATTTAGACATTGATTTGACAATGGATAAAGTTAAAATTAATCAATAAAAACTACCGCCAACAGGCGTTTGGCACAATGGCGGGTGAAGTGGTTAATTGAACATTCTACCTCGCATCAACTTTTGTGGTATATTGACAGTTTAGTACTCTGAAATCCGCCACTTCGCCAAGCGCCAAACCGTTATGCTCAATAAAAAATGAAAAGCTTTTACGACAAAGAGGATTATAAAATTAGTGACATTCAATCATTGATTGATAATGAGGTAGAAGAATCAATTTATTTGGATTTCAAAGCAAGTGATGCATTAGGTAAAACCGATGGTAAAAAGAAAGAGATTTCTAAAGATGTAGCTTCTTTTGCTAACTCAGACGGCGGAATTATCATCTACGGAATCAAAGAGGAGAATCATAAAGCCAATTCATTTACTTATATCGACGGGAATGAGTTTACAAAAGAGTGGCTCGAACGTGTAATAAATTCCTCTATCCAAAGAAGAATTGATGAAATCAAGATAATACCGATTAGGCAGAATTAAAATGTAAGTAATTCAATCTACTTGGTCAAAATCCCAAAAAGTCTTGAGGCGCCTCATCTAAGTAAGGATAAAAGATTTTACAAAAGATTCAATTTTGAATCTGTTCCGATGGAAAAACATGAAATCAGACAGTTATATGGGAGAAAGGCAAAGTCTAAGTTGGTGATTGAAAGATGGGGACTAACTCAGATTGATGTAGACGACGAAGATCACCATCGTTTTTTATGTGAAGTTGAAATTTACAATGATGGTGATATTGGTGAAGAAAGTTATAAGGTAAATTTAATAATGGAGAACTTTAAATCCGGTATGAATATAACTTGGCATCGAGAAAAGGTAAACTATGACTATACACTTTTAGAAAAAGATAGAGTCAAAATATCTGCAAATTCAAATATGCCGATCTTTCCACAAGAAACTCTAAACGTGTTGAGATTCACTTTGGATCTGCCTAAAAATCAGATAGTAACTTTGAATGATGTTAAAGTCACAATAATTTTATTTTATTCAAACGGCGAGGATAAAATGGACACAGACCTCTTGAAATTAGAAGAAAAAATATATTCAAACTTTAATCAAAGAGATAACTAAGAATAACATGATGAAAGCATGAGCCTTGCTACTCTGAAGCCCACGCCTAAATTAACCGTTGTATGCAAGGGTAATAGAGTTCGGTATTCATTTAATTAAGAATAATGGATTTGCAACAAAAAACTGGACAAATGATTAAGCTCTATGTTAATATAATAACGCCTGCCGCGGGCTCCTCAAATTGTCAGTGCGATATTGAAAAAAAAATCACCCTGACAATTTCGAGGTCAGTCTTTATACGGTAATTTTTTTGTTGGTTTTTCCGAACTGATCAGGTGATAGGTACCCAAGTGAGGAGTGTCTCCTGTTCCTATTGTACCAGATTTCAATAAATTCGAAAATTTCCTGTTTTGCTTGCATTACTGATCCGTATTTACGGTATCCTGTTTCCGATTTCAGGATTTTGAAGAAGTTTTCAGCTACTGCATTGTCCCAGCAGTTTCCTTTTCTGCTCATGCTCTGCCTCACCTTTTCAGAATCGAGTTCATTCTTGAATTCACCGCAGGCATATTGTACGCCCCTGTCTGAATGGAAAACCAGGTCTCTGAAAAAAGGCCTGTTGATCTGTGCCATTCGCCATGCCGGTATAACTGTTGCCCCGGCATGCATGGTGGTGGACATCGACCATCCGATTATCTTACGGTCATACAGGTCCATGATCATGGTCAGGTAAAGCCATCCCTCTTCTGTCCAGATGTAGGTAATGTCCGATACCCATGATTTTGCAGGGCCATCAGGGCTGAAGTTCCTGTTAAGCAGGTTCGGACTGATTCTGAAACTGTGGTTAGATTCAGTGGTACAGACACTGAACTTCCCCGATATCACACTCCTGAGCCCATTTGCTTTCATTATCCTGGCAACCCTTGGCCTGGACACCGAAAAGCCCCTGTCCCTAAGCTCAATGGTTATCTTCGGACTTCCATACCGGCACTTGCTTTCAGCATAGATTTTATGGATTTCCCTGGATACTTCTTCTCGCTCCTCAGCACATTTGGATGGTTTTCGGTTAAGCCAGCCATAAAAACCGCTTCTGCTTACTTTAAAAACCCTGCACATCTTTTCAACAGCAAACTCGTGCCTGTGAGCCCTTATGAACCGGAATATTTGTTGTCCCCCTTGGAAAAGATGCTTACTGCCTTTTTTAGAATATCACGCTCCAGTTCGGCTTCTTTCAGGGCTTTTTTCAAGGCAAGGATTTCTTTCTCTTCTTCTGTTAGATGCTGTTTCCCGTTTCCGGGAAAGCTGCTGGATTCACTTGCTTTAAATTCCCTGGCCCAACGCCTGACCAGGTCTGGTCCAATCCCAAGTTCTCTTCCAACTTCAGTACTTGTTTTTCCATTCAAATGAAGCTCTACGGCCATCGTTTTAAAGGCCTTGTCAAATGTTCTCCTTTCTCTATTACTCATTGTTTCAAATTTAAGAAAAGAGCTTAACTTATTGTCCAGTCAAAGGTATACACTCCAAAATTCATTTTGTTTTCGTCAGCACAAATATATAATGTGTAACCTGCACGAGCATATGATGCAGGTTACCTTGTTTTTCCTATTCCCCGGGCTGCACAAGCTTGCCCGGGGTTATTATTATTTGACCCTTTCAGGGTCTGGGGATTCGTTTGAAATAGTTTGAATTTCTATCGAATTTGGTATATCAATAGCCTTCGTTGAAAATGAGGGCTATTTCGTTTACCCTAGGAAATTCCAATTTAATGGGCATTGCAAATGCGGACCAGCCTTTTATTATGAACCAACAAAAAAATTTGTTAAGCGATCAAGCACCCTATTTTTCAATCTTAAAATTTTCAAATCCATTTGACAATAGTAAAACGGATTTTTGAGATCGAGTTCCTAAGGATTCTGCAACAATTTTTGTATTTTAAGGTGTAATCATTTTCAAAATCCACTATGATCATTCCAACCATAAAATCAAAAGTAGAATCCAGCAGCCATCCCATCGCTCAGGCCCTTCACCAAAATTCTTCTTTTAGGGTGCTGGCCATTGCATTCAAAAAAGGCATGGTTTTACAAGAACATAAAGCCCATAAGACCTCCAAACTTTTTGTTTTGGAAGGAGCGGTCAATTATCAAGAAAAGGATAAAGCAACCTTGCTTAAACGCTATGAGGAAATTGACATTCCGGTAGAAGTCACTCATTCTGTGGAAGCCTTGGAAGACAGTTTATGCTTGCTCACACAAGGGGATGATTAGTTTTATTTTCTTATAAAAGGTCCCCAAAACTGGCCCTCGTTTGCAACGAGGGTTCTATATAACCTGCATTTTAATTCCTAATAATTAAGTCCACGAATCACACGAATGGTCATGAGTCCCTGGTTCAAGTCTCCCGACTTTCTAAAAGGGACTCAAAACCAAAAAGGTCATGGGCATTAGCGGAAAGTGGTTGACATTAGGTACTGGGTTTGCTGCTAATGCTTGAAACCGGATTGGCTCTATTCCCCGGGCTGCACAGGCTTGCCCAGGGCTAAATTATTTGACCCTTTCAGGGGCTGGGGTCTCATTTAAAATGAGGTTTTTGGAGTGTATACCTTTGACTGGACAATAAGTTAAGCTCTTTTCTTAAATTTGAAACAATGAGTAATAGAGAAAGGAGAACATTTGACAAGGCCTTTAAAACGATGGCCGTAGAGCTTCATTTGAATGGAAAAACAAGTACTGAAGTTGGAAGAGAACTTGGGATTGGACCAGACCTGGTCAGGCGTTGGGCCAGGGAATTTAAAGCAAGTGAATCCAGCAGCTTTCCCGGAAACGGGAAACAGCATCTAACAGAAGAAGAGAAAGAAATCCTTGCCTTGAAAAAAGCCCTGAAAGAAGCCGAACTGGAGCGTGATATTCTAAAAAAGGCAGTAAGCATCTTTTCCAAGGGGGACAACAAATATTCCGGTTCATAAGGGCTCACAGGCACGAGTTTGCTGTTGAAAAGATGTGCAGGGTTTTTAAAGTAAGCAGAAGCGGTTTTTATGGCTGGCTTAACCGAAAACCATCCAAATGTGCTGAGGAGCGAGAAGAAGTATCCAGGGAAATCCATAAAATCTATGCTGAAAGCAAGTGCCGGTATGGAAGTCCGAAGATAACCATTGAGCTTAGGGACAGGGGCTTTTCGGTGTCCAGGCCAAGGGTTGCCAGGATAATGAAAGCAAATGGGCTCAGGAGTGTGATATCGGGGAAGTTCAGTGTCTGTACCACTGAATCTAACCACAGTTTCAGAATCAGTCCGAACCTGCTTAACAGGAACTTCAGCCCTGATGGCCCTGCAAAATCATGGGTATCGGACATTACCTACATCTGGACAGAAGAGGGATGGCTTTACCTGACCATGATCATGGACCTGTATGACCGTAAGATAATCGGATGGTCGATGTCCACCACCATGCATGCCGGGGCAACAGTTATACCGGCATGGCGAATGGCACAGATCAACAGGCCTTTTTTCAGAGACCTGGTTTTCCATTCAGACAGGGGCGTACAATATGCCTGCGGTGAATTCAAGAATGAACTCGATTCTGAAAAGGTGAGGCAGAGCATGAGCAGAAAAGGAAACTGCTGGGACAATGCAGTAGCTGAAAACTTCTTCAAAATCCTGAAATCGGAAACAGGATACCGTAAATACGGATCAGTAATGCAAGCAAAACAGGAAATTTTCGAATTTATTGAAATCTGGTACAATAGGAACAGGAGACACTCCTCACTTGGGTACCTATCACCTGATCAGTTCGGAAAAACCAACAAAAAAATTACCGTATAAAGACTGACCTCGAAATTGTCAGGGTGATTTTTTTTTCAATATCGCACTGACAATTTGAGGAGCCCGCGGCAGGCGTTATTATATTAACATAGAGCTTAATCATTTGTCCAGTTTTTTGTTGCAAATCCATTTCGATATTTTCACAATTTTAACAGACCACCAATTACACAAATGGTCACGAATCCTTGGTTCAAGTCTCCAGACCTTTTACAAACAACTTAAAAACAAACAGACCATGGGCATTAGCGAAAAATTGGTTGAATTTGGATACTGGGTTTGCTGCTAATGCGTGAAACCGGATTGGCTCTATTCCCTGGGCTGCACCAGTTTGCCCGGGGTTAAAATATTTGACCCTTTCAGGGTCTGGGGCACTGACTACTTAAAATCGAATATCCTTTCATAAAAAACACCCAAGAAATTATTTAGGGGGGATTTAACGACAATTTAAACCTGCACCTAATTTTCCAATATTTCAATCTTAGAATTTTCTAATCTAATTATCTGAGTTAGAAAATAGTTTTTCCCCTGCAAAAAATCAGATGTTATGGGCATTGCAAATGCGGATCAGATTCTCTTCTTTCAAATTCTTAACCACTTACGGCTTTTAATCTCTCTTCTTTGGCCCCCTTTTGGTAAACCCTGTGGAAACCTGGAAAACTTGGACAATTCCTCCCATGGTTGATCTGGGTATTGCCGGTAATTCAACCTTTTTCTCTCTGCAATATTAGAAAAAACCCCAACTACTATATTTAAGGGAAGCGTACCAATGAGGAAAATACCATTGGAGATTGTGGCAAGACTTGATATGGAAGTCAAAAAAGCCATAGCATTGTATTGGGTATTATAAAAAATCACTCGTGCAAATTGGATGTCACCTTTAGGAAACCCACTGAGTTGGTCATTTTTCAAGACAAAAATGGAATCGTTGTGAATGGCTATAAACTCTCCTTCTATTTTGTTTGGCCTATTGGTAACTCCCAATTCCATCCACCCTCCGAAAGCATCTGAGAGAATTTCGTTTTGTTTGGGGACCATCTTTTTAGGGGCCAAAATGGATCTCGGAGGAGAACAGGAAATCCCCACCAATATTAAAATCAATACCTGATATATAAGTTTAGGGCATGACATATCTGCTATTCCAAAAGGCATTTTCCATTTCAGGTTCTACTTTTTTGTACGATGGAGCTATTTCCTTAAGGTACCGCTCCGGTTTTCGAATCATTTGATGGAGTTTCTTTAAATCCTGCTCCTCTATCCAACCTTCTCTTATCCATTCCAAATAATACCCTTTGGAATTCAAAAACAAGGCTGCATGTTCATAAGGAAGTTCATATTTCAAAACATAACGATCTCCTGGAAAGGTTACCAGATAATCATCAGGGTCCAGTAATTTCCCTAATCCATCAGATTCACTCCCCTCTTGTTTTTCCACCTCAACAGGCTGAAAAACTTCAGGGTAAACCTCTCCTTTAATTTCTGTTAAAGCCAAATAGCCAATTCTCCAAAGGCCATTGTTCATCCTGATTTTAATTTCTACCTCTCCTTTTTTTAAATTTTGAATAGGAATTATAGAATAATCCACGGCAATCGGTCCGGTTTCATGAATTTCGGATTGCAAAACCCATTCTCCATCAGCATCCTTCACAAAAACCTCAATTCCACCCAATAGGTTAAAAACATTCTCTTTTTGTCGAATATTTCCCAATTCATATTGGGTAAAAAAGTATCCAACCGCATTCCCCATATAAGCCAGGCCCTGGTACAATAAATAGGTGGTCATCAGGCTTTGTCTTTTCCCAATAACAAGTCCTTTTTGTCCAGCCTCATTAACAGGAAATGAAATAATTATTTCTTCCTTGGACCTAAGGTTATCAGGATCACTCAGGGAAAAATATTCTAAACCATCCCTGTCTCTTACCTCGGGCAAGCAATTTCCAGAAGGACTTTCACATTTTTGGGGAGGAATTAAATTGTTGGTTTTATAAAAAATCCCATTCCCACTTTGAAACACATTTTCCACTGGCAATTTTTCTACAGCCAATAAGTTCGCATAACGAATAGAGTGGGTTTCCAAAGCCTCATTGGTGAGGGTCAATTCATAATTTTTTGAATAGTCTGTCCCCATTAGATGATCAATATCAATATCTTCCAGGCCAGGCATGATACTGGCAGAAAAGCCCTCAGCCATAATTACCGAACTGCCATTATAGGATGTGGAGTGTATACCTTTGACTGGACAATAAGTTAAGCTCTTTTCTTAAATTTGAAACAATGAGTAATAGAGAAAGGAGAACATTTGACAAGGCCTTTAAAACGATGGCCGTAGAGCTTCATTTGAATGGAAAAACAAGTACTGAAGTTGGAAGAGAACTTGGGATTGGACCAGACCTGGTCAGGCGTTGGGCCAGGGAATTTAAAGCAAGTGAATCCAGCAGCTTTCCCGGAAACGGGAAACAGCATCTAACAGAAGAAGAGAAAGAAATCCTTGCCTTGAAAAAAGCCCTGAAAGAAGCCGAACTGGAGCGTGATATTCTAAAAAAGGCAGTAAGCATCTTTTCCAAGGGGGACAACAAATATTCCGGTTCATAAGGGCTCACAGGCACGAGTTTGCTGTTGAAAAGATGTGCAGGGTTTTTAAAGTAAGCAGAAGCGGTTTTTATGGCTGGCTTAACCGAAAACCATCCAAATGTGCTGAGGAGCGAGAAGAAGTATCCAGGGAAATCCATAAAATCTATGCTGAAAGCAAGTGCCGGTATGGAAGTCCGAAGATAACCATTGAGCTTAGGGACAGGGGCTTTTCGGTGTCCAGGCCAAGGGTTGCCAGGATAATGAAAGCAAATGGGCTCAGGAGTGTGATATCGGGGAAGTTCAGTGTCTGTACCACTGAATCTAACCACAGTTTCAGAATCAGTCCGAACCTGCTTAACAGGAACTTCAGCCCTGATGGCCCTGCAAAATCATGGGTATCGGACATTACCTACATCTGGACAGAAGAGGGATGGCTTTACCTGACCATGATCATGGACCTGTATGACCGTAAGATAATCGGATGGTCGATGTCCACCACCATGCATGCCGGGGCAACAG
Organism: Echinicola jeungdonensis; assembly: GCF_030409905.1. NCBI lineage: Bacteria > Pseudomonadati > Bacteroidota > Cytophagia > Cytophagales > Cyclobacteriaceae > Echinicola > Echinicola jeungdonensis. Next base: position 2,564,606 of record NZ_JAUFQT010000001.1, on the reverse strand, counting down.
TTATACCGGCATGGCGAATGGCACAGATCAACAGGCCTTTTTTCAGAGACCTGGTTTTCCATTCAGACAGGGGCGTACAATATGCCTGCGGTGAATTCAAGAATGAACTCGATTCTGAAAAGGTGAGGCAGAGCATGAGCAGAAAAGGAAACTGCTGGGACAATGCAGTAGCTGAAAACTTCTTCAAAATCCTGAAATCGGAAACAGGATACCGTAAATACGGATCAGTAATGCAAGCAAAACAGGAAATTTTCGAATTTATTGAAATCTGGTACAATAGGAACAGGAGACACTCCTCACTTGGGTACCTATCACCTGATCAGTTCGGAAAAACCAACAAAAAAATTACCGTATAAAGACTGACCTCGAAATTGTCAGGGTGATTTTTTTTTCAATATCGCACTGACAATTTGAGGAGCCCGCGGCAGGCGTTATTATATTAACATAGAGCTTAATCATTTGTCCAGTTTTTTGTTGCAAATCCAATGCATAAAAAGTGGGGCATGATCCAAAACAGGTTTTGGGGCTAATCAAACACATTAAAGTAACAACTCCAGTTACCCCAGTGACTAATGCAACCCCGCCCATCAATGTTTTATCCACCTGGTTGGTTTCAAGAATAAAAATCTCATCAACGGGAATGGAATATGGGGTGTTTCTTGAAATATGATCCCTATTGTATTCGTTTGTCCTTATTACCTTTCGATTAATATCTAATTTTTCCCCATATCCTTTTAGGAAAAGAGAATCACCTTCCATATACCAATAATCAAGCAAATAAACTTCCCCATTTTTCATATGGGCTTTTATAAATTGATTATTGCCAGAGTAATTCAAATCATGGGTGGCCTTTAACTCCCTGATTATTGGGCGAGGAGTACATGCCCAAAGGGAAAGCATCACAAGGATGGGAAATATTTTGAAAATATTACTCCACATCATTCCTTCATTTTATCACCAAAAAATAGATTCCCAATACAAGCCTTAAAACCAATCCCTTAATAATTGTAGCCCTGGGCATTTCTCCTAAAATACCCTCCAGAAATGCTCCCAAAAAGCCCCAGCTAACCTTCAAGCAATAACCTTGGATTATCACGACTTAAAAGAACACTCTTGTTATTCCTTAATAAGTTATAATTTTATCTTTTAACCTTCAATGATTAATATTATAAGGATCAAAAAAACCTAAAACCATAACCATTATTATCGAATGGCCATGAATCCCTGGTTCATGGCTCATGACTTTCTACAAGCAACCCAAAACCAACCAGGCAATGGGCATTAGCTATAATTTGATGACATTGGATACTGGGTTGGTGCTAATGCTTGAAACCGGATTGACTCTTTTCCCCGGGCTGCACAGGTTTGCCCGGGGTTATTTGCATTTGACCCCTTCAGGGTCTTTAGCTCTTTTTGCCCACCTTGACTTATTGCCCCATAATGAACATCACCAAACTCACGATGAGTATTAGAGAACAGTGATTGGCATTGGACACTGACTTGGCGGCTAACGCAGGTTATCGGTTTTCCATTTATACCCCGCGATTATTTATATATGACGCCTTCAGGGTCGTTATGGCGGCCCCATTAAAAATTTCAGTTGTTAGGAACATCACAAATGCCCCAACATTAAAAGTCCGCATTGCAAATGCGGACCAGCCATCGAATCCGGATCAGCCCCAATTTTAATTCAGGGACAGCCGGACAATTTTAAAATCTTACAATTTTTCCAATCTCAAAATCCTTTATTCTGAATCCAAAATGTCGTTTACCCAGGTCATGGAGGCCATCATGGAAGGCATACCCAGGGTGGGAAGCATCAGCAAAACTGCGTGCCTGATTTCTTCTTTGCTACATCCGGCATCCAAGGCTTTTCGGGTATGAGAGTGCACCGCGCCCTCCTTTTGGGCACCACAGGATATACCCAATTGGATAAGCTCACGGGTTTTCTTGTCAATGGGTCCGGCTTCATGAACAGATTTGCCTAAGGAAAAGTAGGCCTGACTTACTTCAGGAAAATCTTCTTTAAAATCGATAAATGGTTTTGGTATCTTTGGCATAATGGTAATTGGTTATTACTTGTGTTAAGTTATAAAAATTACTTAATAAGTTGAACAGCAAAATAGGAATTGGTTTTTAAAGGAAAGGTGAAAATCAGTTTACTTTATTAATACCCAAAGCACTAGTCCCTAAAATCAATTTAGAATTTCAATAGAAAATCCAATTTCAACTTTTATACCTTTTAGGCTCCCTTAATAAATAATCAAAACAAATTTTTGCTCCTGGAATCCGGACATCTTCCAACCCACACAAAAACCATATCAACTTTCTCTTTTACAGTAAGTTAACAATAACTAAATTTACTTATACTCGATACCCTAAACCCTAAACCCTAAAAAAATGGCAAAGTTTTTAATTGAGGGATCTTACAATCCGGAAGGTGCCAAAGGCTTAATGAAAGATGGAGGCACAGGCAGAAAGGAAACTGTTGAGAAAATGGTTACAGGAATGGGAGGCAAAATAGAAGCGTTTTATTTTGCTTTTGGCCAACATGATGTTTATGTCATTTGTGATATGCCTGACGCAGTGACCGCATCCGCAATCGCCATTGCAGTGAATGCTTCAGGTTTAGTCACCATCTCAACAACGGTACTTCTTACTCCAGAAGAAGTGGACCAAGCGGTTAAAAAATCAGTCAATTACCGGCCTCCAGGAAAATAGGATTTTCCATGTAAGCAGTTTATTTTCTTAAGGCCCCGTTTGAAACGGGGCCTTTTTTAGGTCCCCATTTGAGCTCTGTTTAATCCCCAGGTTCAAGGTAATTGATCATTCTTCCCTACAATTTCCCAAAATTATTCTCTGCTATCCAAAAACTAACAATTCAATCTCCCTAGTAAAAAGCACTGATCATTGATTTTTTAGTATATTTGAACACTCAATTTTTAATCAACTTTGTTTTTCAACACTTACCCCATGAATATCAAACCTTTTTTCAGGATTAATTCATAAAAACAAATTCACACCCCTTGTTTTTAAACCAGTCACTTTAATCAAGCATAATTTCCAACTAACCCCATATCAAAACCATGATTGACACTTTGAATCAAATCGTTGAAGACGGTTTTAGAAGAAAACTGGTCCATAACTATACAGAGGATGAACAATTTGAAGAGACCGGGAATGTCACTATAGAAGGTACTGGCCTGGTCAATTTTGGTTCTTGTAGCTATTTGGGTTTGGAAAATGACCCCAAACTCAAAGAGGGAGTGGTTCATGCCGTCACCCAATATGGTACCCAGTTCTCTTCTTCCCGAACTTACCTTTCTATCGGTCTTTACCTGGAACTGGAAACCCTTTTACAACAAATTTTTAAGAAGCCGTTGATTGTCACCGCCAGTACCACCTTGGGCCACTTGGCCGCCATTCCTGTTTTGGTAGGGGAAAAAGATGCGGTGATCATCGATTTACAGGCCCATTCCAGCATCCAAATGACCATTCAGCAACTAAAGGCCAAAAAGATCCCCATTTTTGTTATCAAGCATAATAGCATGGAGGCTTTGGAAACCAAAATCCAAAACCTGAATAATAAGTATGACAAAATTTGGTATTTCGCCGATGGGGTTTATTCCATGTATGGTGATTATGCATCTTTTGGGGAGTTGGAAAAATTGCTGAACAAATATGAAAAGTTTCACCTATACATTGATGATGCCCATGGCATGGGTTGGACGGGTAAAAATGGTTGTGGGGTAGTTCGAAGTAAAATGGCCCATCACGAAAAAATGGTTCTAGCCGTTTCTCTAAACAAATCCTTTGCTGCTGCTGGTGGATGCCTGGTTTTCCCTAATAAAGATTTGGAAAAAAAGGTGCGTAATTGCGGGTCCACCTATATTTTCTCTGGCCCCATACAGTCACCCATGTTAGGAGCAGCCATTGCCTCGGCTAAGCTTCATTTATCCAATGAGATCAATCAAAGACAAGGCCACCTTAAAAAATTAATTGCTTATACGAATAAGCGATTGGATGAACTGCATCTTCCGCAATTTGAAAAAGGAGATAGCCCCTTATTTTTTATTCCCGTAGGCTTGCCCAAAATTAGTTATGACATCATCAGCCAAATGAAGACGGATGGTTTTTATCTTAATACCGCTTCATTCCCCGCTGTTCCCATGAAAAAGAGCGGTATCCGTTTTATGATCAATAACCGATTGGGCAAGTCGGAAATCGATGCCATGCTCTGCCAATTGCAGAAAAATTATATTAAGGTGATTACTGATGCAGGGAGTAGCTGTGAAGAAGTGGCCAACAATTTTAATATTCCCACCTTTGATATACCTGTTGAAATTTCCTCACCCCATGGCCTCAATGAAGGCCCCAGCCTTGTCCCCATCCTTCACCGCAGCATTTTGGAAGAAAACAAGGAGGAATGGGAGGCCATTTTCCTCAATAATGGCACCCTCAATTACGACAATGTCACATTGGTTGAGAGGACGTTTTCCCAACAAAACATACCTGAAAACAACTGGGAATTTTATTATTTTACCATCAAAGATCAATCAGGAAAAACTATTTTAAAAACATTCTTTACAGTATCTCTGACCAAGGATGACATGTTCTCTTCAGGCCAGGTTTCTGAAAAGGTAGAAAAGGAAAGATTACACTCTCCCTATTATCTGACTTCCAAAAGTGTAATCTCTGGTAGTTTAATCACCAAAGGGGATCATATTTTTATTGACTATGAACATAAAAGCTGGAAAAGGGCTTTGGAAATGCTGGTGGATAAAATGAACCAAACCCTTACACAAACCCAAGCCACCAAAATCATGTTGCGGGATTTTTATGGGGAACAAGACCTGGAATTGAAAACCACCTTGTTGGAATTGGGCTTTACCAGCTTTAAGCTACCCAACAACCTTATCCTTAATTCCCTGGACTGGGATTCTACCGAAACTTATCTACAAAGATTAAATCAAAAGTACCGCTATAATGTCCGAAAGGAGATTTTAAAATTCGAACAAAGGTTTATTTTAAAATTTGAAAAACCCAACACAGAGAAGGAGTTATTAAAATACTACCAACTTTACGAACAGGTTTATCATAAATCCTATGATTTCAATGTCTTTAAACTACCCCTAGATTATTTCAAAGCCATGGTGGACAATTCCCACTGTGATTTTATCCAGCTTTATCTAAAACCTGAATTTTCTCCGGAAAACAATATTGAGGAGCCGGTTCTTGTGGGGGTAATGTTTAGTCAGGTCAATCAGTCACTTTATAATGCTTTAATTGTGGGATTGAATTATGACTTTGTTTACAAGCAAAATACTTACAAGCAAATTCTTTATCAAACTGTCCAAAGAGCCAAACAGCTTGGGTGCCAAAAATTGGATTTGGCCTTTACTGCAGAGCTTGAAAAGAAAAAATTGGGGGCACGCCCAATTGATGTTTATGCATATGTGCAATCAACCGAGCATTATAATTTCAATGTATTGGAATCATTGTAATTTTAAAGGAAGTATTTATTTTTCTTCTTTGACCAATTTTTGAAACGAGGACTAAAATACCCAGTCAATGTTAAGGCTATAAATCATTTCCCATAAAATTAAAAGATGCAATGCATTTGCCCAACTCAATTGTCCGCTTTGCAAATGGAGACCAAAGAGTTGGGCAACAAACCGATTTCTCTCCATTTTAAAAACTTTACAATTTCCCAATCCTTAAATCTTTCAATAATAAACGAAACATTTTTTTCCCTTTGCCAGTTATAAAGTGGAAAAACCTTCTATCCGGTATTAACTCGATTATTTACCCAAATAAGGCAAATTTGCTATTTTTGCTCTTGAACTGACTTTCAAAGAAATCTTTATGGCCAAAATTTCTCCCTTGAGCAGGTTCTGGGGCTTGCTCAAAATATATAAACCGGAAATCCGGCAGATTTATTTTTATGGTGTTTTGATTGGTTTGGTTAACCTCTCCTTACCTCTGGGCATCCAAGCCATCATCTCCTATTTACAAACAGGTGAACTTTCTTCCTCTTGGGTAATCTTGGTAGGAATTGTATTAATGGGAATTGCGGTTTCAGGTACTTTTCAGGTAATGCAATTGAGGATAGTGGAAAACATCCAGCAAAACATTTTTGCGCGGTCCTCCATGGAGTTTGCTTTCCGTCTTCCTCGCATCAATGTCCAACAACTTGACAAAATCCACGCACCCGAACTGGTCAACCGTTTTTTTGATACCCTGACTATTCAAAAGGGGCTTCCAAAAATCCTTATTGATTTTTCCTTGGCCTCTTTTCAGATTATATTTGGGATGTTGCTTCTAGCCATTTACAGCCCTTATTTTATTGTTTTGGGTTTATTTTTATTATTGGTTTTATGGCTAATGGTCAAGTTTACCGGCCCCCAGGGTTTGAAAACCAGTATTTCGGAAAGCAAATACAAATACCAATTGGTACATTGGCTTGAGGAACTGGGCAGGACCCAGCGAAGCTTTAAGGTGAGTTCAAAAACCAATTTTCACCTGAGGAAAGCGGACGATATCACTTTGGATTACCTCAAGCACAGGGAATCACACTTTAAAGTTCTCCTATTGCAATTCAAGTCCTTCGTCAGCTTTAAAGTCTTGATTGCTGCCGGACTTCTTATATTGGGTGGTATTTTGGTTTACCAGCAGCAATTGAACATAGGGCAGTTTGTGGCAGCGGAAATTGTCATCATTTTGATCATCAATTCCGTTGAAAAGCTTTTAAGGGTCTTGGATTCCATTTATGATGTATTAACTGCTTTTGATAAAATCGGTTTTGTTACTGATATGAACCTAGACCAAAATGGGGGCAAAAAGACGGTGACACCCGAACAAGCCTCCACTATTGCCCTCACCAAGGTCAATTTCAGCTATCCTGATAATAAGGGAAAAGTATTGAAAGACCTTACCCTTTCCATCCCCTCGCAATCCAGGGTTATTTTCCGTGGAAAGTCAGGAGGAGGGAAATCCACCTTACTACAGGTAATTGCAGGGATTCTTCCCGTAAGTTCTGGGGATATCTTACTCAACGGGGTCCCTTACCACAATTATGATAAGGAAAGCTTTAATAGCAATGTAGGATTGGTCTTTGAATCCAATCAGATATTTGAGGGCACCATTAAGGAAAATATTACCTTGGGAAGGGAGGTGGATGAAAACTATTTTAAAGAAATTCTCGATGCCTTGGAAATCTCAGATTACATCGGACAACAAGCCGATGGCGTGGAGACTTTAATGGACAGTGGGGGCAGAAGAACCCCCAGAAGCATTGGCCAAAAAATCCTTATTGCCAGGGCCATATGCCACCAACCGGGTTTATTGCTTTTGGAAAACCCTCTCCAAAACATTCCCAAAGAGGAAACTCATGCCATCATTGATTATCTGACGGATCCAAAACATAATTGGACACTGGTGGTCATCGCAGATGATGATTACTGGGTAGAGAAAAGCACCCAAGTCATTACCCTTTAAATTCCATAAAAATGCTCAATATTTCGAAAAACAGCATTTCCAGGTTTGTCCAAAAAAGTGACTACAAATCATTTAAACTGCTTGATCAGCCAAAATATTTCCGGTTTTCCAGAAAAATCTCAGGCATATTTATTGTCCTGATCATCATTTGCCTTTTTCTTCCCTGGACCCAAAACATTCAATCCAATGGGTATGTAACAACTCTAATGCCTAAACAAAGACCTCAAGCCATTCAGCCTGTCATCTCTGGCAGGTTGGAAAACTGGTATGTTAGAGAAGGTGAATTTGTTGAAAAGGGGGATACAATAGCCTATATGAGTGATGCCAAAAGCGAATATTTTGACCCCAACCTTTTGGAAAGGACCCGGGAACAATTGGAAGCAAAAAGCCAAAGTATCCTTTCCTATGAGGATAAAGTATCCGCTATTTCACAACAATATCAAGCGCTTTCTGAAGCCCTTCAACTAAAAATCAAACAGACCAGGAACAAGATATTGCAGGCCCAAAACAAAGTTAAGATGGATAGCATGGACTTAGTGGCTTATCGTACCAACCTGGAAATCGCAAAAAATCAATTGGAACGGACTAATGAACTTTACAACAAAGGCCTGAAATCGCTTACTGACCTGCAGGAAAAAGAGCTAAAAGTTCAGGAAGCCCAAGCCAAGGTCACTGTCCAGGAAAACAAACTGATCAATCAAAGGAACAGCCAGGACAATCTTCAAATTGAGCTTTCCTCGGTAGAGCAGGAATATAGGGATAAGCTAAGTAAATCCCAGTCTGATCAACAATCTGCCTTATCAGGTAAGTTGGATGCCATCGCCAATGTTTCTAAACTTCAGAACCAGTTGAGCAATTACCAAAAAAGGCATCAACTTTACCATATTACTGCACCACAGTCCGGATATATTACCAAAACCATTACCAAAGGTATAGGTGAATACGTCAAGGCAGGAACTGATATTGTTACCATTATGCCTTCGAATTATGAATTGGCGGTAGAAGTTTATGTAAGACCCAGGGACCTTCCCTTGATCCAGCGGGGCAACAAAGTTAGACTTCGTTTTGACGGGTGGCCCGCCATTGTGATCAGCGGTTGGCCTGAAGCCTCCACGGGGGTCTTTACAGGAAGAGTTTTTGCCATCGACCGGTTTATCAGTGAAAATGGACACTACAGATTGCTCGTCGCCCCTGACACTGAATCCAGAAAATGGCCGGAGGATTTAAGTGTGGGAACCGGCGTTAGCTCCTTTTTCCTATTAAGTGATGTGCCTGTTTGGTATGAACTCTGGAGGTTGCTCAATGGCTTTCCAGCTGACTATTACCGCAACGAAAAGGAAAAAACCAAACAATTGAAATTTAAAGCACCTATCAAGTCTGTCAAATAATCCCCTTTGATGAAAGCAGTTAACAGCCGCATATTGATCAAAATCCTTACTCTTGGTCTTAGTTTTCAAGCACTTCCCTTTTTGGCATTGGCCCAAACAGACAGCACGGATGTCATAAAATATGACCAGTTTATCCAGCAGGTCCTCCAGTATCACCCCAAATCCAAACAAGCTCAACTTAAGGATCAGGAAGCGCGGGCAGTCTTGCGAAGTGCTAGGGGGAATTTTGATCCTGTTTTATCCTCTAACCTGGATCAAAAACACTATGATGACAAATTATATTACCGATTGTTTGAATCTGAACTGAGACTTCCCACCCGTTTAGGAGTGGATTTGGTAGGTGGATTTGGAAAATCCTCCGGGCAATATATCAATCCTGAGCACCGAACTGGAAGTGCAGGATTGATCAATGCAGGAATTGAAATCAATGTCCTGCAGGGTCTGCTCATGGATGAAGGAAGAACTGAGCTCAAAAAAGCAAAAAGTTTTCAGGAACTGGCACAAAATCAGCAAACCAACCAACTCAATGAGTTAATCTATAAAGCCACAGAAGCTTATTTGGTCTGGCAAAGGGCATATTCATCCATGGAGGTGGTCGAAGAAAGCATCCAGATAGCCCGGGAATATTTTGAAAACACAAAAATCTCCTTTTTTAATGGTGAAAAAACAGCCGTTGATACCCTGGAAGCTTATATCATCTTACAGGACCGACAAAACCTCCTGCAATCCACATCCGCTTCACTGGTAGAGGCAGAACAATACCTTGAAAACTATCTTTGGGAGGAAGGAAATCCCAATATTTTAGATCCATCCGCAACTCCCCAAAAGGTGGATGAAAAATTATTTGTATTGGATGAAGCTGACAGGTACGTGGATTCCCTTCAGAACCACCCATTAATTCTGGAAAAGGTCAATCAAAAAAACATCTATGAAGCTTCAAGGAGGCTAAAAAGGGAAAAACTTCTCCCCAAATTAAAACTCAAATACATGCCCTTATTAACTCCTTCCGAATCGGGGGAATGGCCATCTTACACCCGTTCGGATTACAAATGGGGCTTTTCTTTTTCCTTTCCCCTGTTAATCCGGAAAGCCAGGGGGGATTATCAGCAAAGTGCGATAAAGGTGCGCAATACCCAGTTGGAAATCGATAATAAAAGGAATGAACTTTACAATTCTGCCATCACCAGCCTCAACCAATTGGACCTTATCCGGAACCAGGTAGTCCGGCAAAAACAAAATATCAAGGGGTATGCGGCACTTCTGGAAGCTGAAAATGAAAAATTCAATTTTGGGGAAAGTTCCGTTTTCCTGATCAACAAAAGGCAGGAAAAACTTCTGGAAGGCCACCTAAAACTAATCGACCTCCACCTAAAAATGCAATTGGTATCCATGAAATACCTTTATTACACCAATAACCTCATGGAACAAGTAGAAAATTAGACGATATATAGACCTTGGCTGCAACAAGGCTTTAAGGAACTGGTGCAAGTCTCCCGCTTGTACCAAACACCCTAAATTCTCCTGAGCTTCCTAGCACTGTCTATTTATGGGCATTGAAATTGCAGACCATTATCCCAATTTCGGAATACAGACTGACCCTTAGAGGCTGCCAATTTTCTAATATTTCAATTTTTCAATCTTAAAATTAAAATAAGGCTGAAACCTGCATCCTTCCCGTATGTACCAACCTGTTTAATCCTTCCGAATCACGGCCCTCATAGCTTAGGTTGAGTTGTAATCCTTCCCCTATCTTTTGGATCCAATTGATGCTCCAGGAAATATTACTGCCAATGGTAAGTGCTTCCAGCATTTCGTAGCCTACTGGTGAATTAGGTTCTCCATTATATTCGATTTGGGTGTATTTGAGCAGGGCATTGATGGTTGTTTTGATAGCTTTGGCATATCGAAGCTCCCAGACGAGTTGGTGAAGACGAGCATTTTCCTTAAAGTTCTCATTAGCCAAATTTATTTTGTGGGAAAAATTATAAGAAGTTCCTGTTCTGAAAAATGAGGTTGGCTGCCAAGTCAACTCCGGCCCCATTTTCCATTGGTCAATTTGATAATTCCTGTTGTTTAAAAAATCAGATGCTGCACTACGTTCACCATTTTCTACACTCAGCCGAAGGTTCCATTGTGCATTAAAATTCACCCGGGTATTTAGTTTCCAATCTTTTTGTCCGGCTTCCTCAAAGCCTCCTGTCAAAAGCTGTTTGCTGGTGCTATTAAACAGGGAAAGGTCAAATCCATATTGGGCAGAAGAACGGTTAAAAAAAAAGGTCGAGCGGAGTATTTCCCTGAGGGAAATTAGTTCCTTATCAGCAACTCCCTTGGAAACAGGGCTCATCCTTTTCCAAAAGTCGGAAGCCGTAATTTTCTTTTCCACATTCCAGCTGGTCGTATTTGAAAACCGGCTTAAGAACTTTTTAAATCCCTTTCCTTTGCTCCAGTTATCTGGAAAACTGGCATTCAACCGATAATTGAACATCGTGGTATAGGCTTGAATATATTCATCTGTGGGGGTAAAAACTTTGATAAAATTCTTTTCTTCGGGATTGATGGCCAGATAAAATTCATTGAGCTGTTGGATGCCATCCTCATTATCATCCCTCCAGGTATGGGTCCCTTCTCCTGTGGGTACAGGAAGATAAACAAACTCTCGTTTTAGTTCCCTGCCATTTCCAATTGCATAAGTCAGCTCGTTCCGGACATTATGGTTCCAAAGACTGTTTTTATAATCCATCCTTCCCATCACGGTACTTTCCTGGGGCAATTCCCGGGACAAATGCTCCAGTTTTCTATAAGTAAATGTTCCTTTTAAATCGTGACTTCCCCATGCTTTTTCCCATCCATATTTGGTGGTAAAGGCTTTTGTTGCTGGAACCATCTGCCCACTTACAGGAAAACGGTCCTCCCTCCAGGAAGCATTGGCAAAGAAAGAATAGGATAAGGAATCATTTGAGCGTAGATAAAATTGGTGCTCCCTGAAATTCATCGCCGTACTTACAACCGAGTCGGTTTCTGCATTTTGATTTACATTCTTATCGATTTCAACTTTTATCCCCGGCACAAAAATTTTGGACACATATTTCCAATCCCCCTGGTATCGGAGCCAGTCGGTGTCAAGTCCTCTCCCCTGACTATTGAGCACAAAAAAAGACTGTTGGGTAAATATCCGATTACCCAATTGTTGGTGCAATTTGGCCCGGTGTTGCATTCCCTGCAGGACTTCTCCCCTATTTCTTAAATTGGCCTGGTATGAAGCCAAATTATGGGAATCTTTTTGGACTTCTACTTTGGCCATTCCAAGCCTCTCCCTTCCTGGCCCTGATACTTGAGAGGCTCCCACCCCCCAATCCCGGTCAAATTCAATATACCGCATCCTGTCGATAAAGGAAAAATGGGGAGAATTATACTCCCATTCGGTTTGGGCATGGAGGGTATAGCACTTTAACCAGGTGATTTTTCGACCTTCAGATTTTATTCCGGATTTAATGGCAAACCCCTTATCATCCTGACTGGCCAATTTAGAAAACAGATTGAGATCTTTGTCAGAAAAAGCCATTTCTGCATACCAACTTTCATATTTCCCCAATTCCAACTCACCACCAGCAGTGATCATCTGTTTTTTATTGGGAGCCGGCAATGGAGCATTAATGCTATAATTCCCCTGCGGAACTCCATTTACGGGGGGAACATATTCATATACCACTCCATTGGCCAATTGTTCTTTTCTTTGATAATGGCCATTTCCTTGCCCAACCTTGGAAAATTTCACCTCAAAATGGGCCTCCTCCGGATCGGTGGAGTATTCAAAATAAGCTTGGTCGCCCTCTTGGATTTTTCTGTACAGGATCCTTTTGTCATCATAGGCCAGGCTGTCTACTTGAGGAACTGCCGCAGCATTAAGGCTGTCACCTACAGAAGCCAACAACTGCTTTTCTTCATCTTCCAGATCATAAAACAAAGGTCGGTTTTTATTGTCCTGTTCCTTATAATAGTTTACATAAAAACTGGCCTTATCACTTTTTTGGATATGATTAGCCATCAAAATGGATCGTGAAAAATTTCTTTCTGCATATTCATAGTCCACCCTCACCCTTGAATATTGGGTAATCAGCACATTGGTAGTAAAGGTGATTTCCCCTTGATTGTAGTCGATCACATAGTCGTAATTAAACCCTCTTTTGAGTAATTGCCCATCCAAATACACCTTTTCAGAATTGGCCATAATGATAACAAACCGCTCCTGGCCTGGCCCTTGAATCCGATAGGGCCCCAAAACCCCTTCCAGCACTTCCAATGAAACAGAGGCAAACTTCCCCTTGGCTATGGATGCACCCAATTGGCTAGAGGCTTTCCATTTTTCATTGATTTCATAGTCAGTCGTCAACTGCAGACCCTGCACATTTTTGTAATAACGCAAAAATGAAGATTTCCGCTGTTGAAATACTACATCCCCTGCGGAAAGATTAAATTGATCATTGTACAGGTTGATCAATACATTGTCAAAGTCCTGCAATTGTTGGGTATTCCCTTCAGGTTGGAAAGGCACATTTTGGTCGGTAATGCTTGCATTGATGAAAAGGTCATCAGTAAGCTCCCCTTCCATTTGTAGATTCAAGGAGGAATTGACAAAAACATTTTGCGTATTTCCAAAGGAAATCCCCCGGGTCAAATTCCCCGTTTTATGAAGTTTGTCAGAGGGAAAAATTTCTTCCCGGAAGTCAAAAACCTCTCCGACCCTTTCCCGCTTATCATCGAAAAATGCCATTGAGTCATAATGATCTTTCAGGGTCCGGTTAGAAAAATTTTGATGGAGACTAAAAGAGAAGCGTTGATAACAAACTTCTACAGAATCTGGAAACTGGTTTTCAAAATGCTGCAAAATTAAATTACCGGAGCTAATCTGGTATTTCTGTAAAATATTATCCGGATGCTTTACCTGAATTGAAGATTCCAAAACGGTCAAGGAGTCCAATTGAACGGACACAGAATCAGATGTTATTTTAACCCATTTACAAATGGTTTCCTGGCCTTTAGCATGAAGGCAAAGACTGACCAAAATGGCCAAAACCAATAATTTCTTACTGAAACCATTCATATTAAAAAGCCTGACCTCTATTTTTTATTAAATTATCATATTCCTCAAATTGGATACTTTTATTTTAATGGGAAATTTTCCATGCAACTTTGAAACAGTATCAAGTACAAGGTACCATGTATAAATACATGAAGAAATGGCATTGGGTTAATAGGGCAACATTTAGTCAACACAACTTTTTTTATTTACCCACCCGGTTAATCTTCACGCATGACATTATTTTAATCTCCTCATTATTTAGTCGAATTTGGAGTAGGCATTTATTCAAAAACCAATGGTGTATAGAAAAATGAAAAAGATTGAAATTTGAATTTTTCAACCCTTTCATTTTATTTCATTATTCCTAACCATTGATACCTTGCTTTTCATTTTGGATATCATAACAGCTGATAAAATTTGCAAAGCATTAATAGGATAAACCTTCAAAATCTTCTCCTATTATTCCCCGATCAGTGGGAAAGCCAGGAAAAATGAAGTTCCTTTATCGAGTTCTGATTCAAACCAGATTTTACCTCCAGCGGTTTCCACCCCTCTCTTGGCAATAGCCAGGCCCAGGCCAGACCCATCTGACTTGGTACTGAAACTGGGGATAAATATTTTGCCTTTTAACTCTTCCGGAATTCCCCTTCCGTTATCTTTTACTTCCACCTGGGTCCATCCATCAGCAACGGATAAGGTAACCTCAATCAGTGGTTCGTTTCCCTCATCCACCGCTTGAATACCATTGATGATCAAATTAGAAATTACACGGCCAAAAAGTTTGCCATCCCCCATTACAGGCAATTTACCCTTTACATTTTTATGAAAGACTACTTTTCCTTTTTCATGGTTTTTAAAAAGATCCACAGCTTTGCTTACCACTTGCTTAAAGTCAAGTTCTTCATTTTTAGGAAGTGGCATTTTGGCAAATGTCGAAAAAGAGTTAGCAATATCACTCAAAGTATCCACCTGATGGATCAAATTATAAACCGGCCTTTTCAGGTATTTGGGATCATTCAGCTTGCCTTCTGATTGCAATCTAAGCAGGTGCTGAAGGGTCAGCTTCATAGGGGTAAGAGGATTTTTAATCTCATGTGCCACCTGTTTTGCCATTTCCTTCCAAGCAGATTCTTTTTCCTGTTTGGCCAGGACTTTTTTACTCTCATCCAGCTTAAAAAGCATATTGTTATATTCATTGACCAGCATGCCGATTTCATCCTTAATGGGCCAGTACATAGGCTCGTTGCTCTCCAAGCTGGTGGCTTTTAGCTTTTGGGTCAAAAGCTTGAACGGATCGGTAAGCCTTTTGGACACAAAATAAGCTACCACCAGAAAAAGAATAAATATAACTACAAAAATATTAATGATGGTACTGAAAACATCGGCAATAAGGACATTCAGCTCTTCCTCAGATTCAAAAAACGGAATGGCAATGATCCCCAAAGTATTCTGACTTTGAGTATCCCTGAGGGCAAGGTATACGGTCTTATATTTCAAATTGCCCACCTGTTCATCCAAAATCAACCGGTTGTTTTTGGCTTCCAAAATTTCAGCATAAGCTTTGGGGTTGAGGTATTGAGTTAATATTTTTTTGTCAAAAATATTGGGTTGGTTAGTGGCCATCAGTTTACCATTGGGAAAATAAACATTGATATCCGTTGCAGTGGTTTCGGCCAACCTATACACTTCTGCCAGAAAATCATCTCTATCCATGGTCCCCTTACTTTCTTCCTCCAGGTACTTGGTCAGGTTGTCTCTGATGATAGAAGCTTTTTCAAAATATTGGCGATGGAGATCCTCCAAATAGGAATTGCTTAGCAGACCAATGGCAATTACACTGATGATCAACATTGGAATAAAAAAGGCAAAATTGAGGTAAAATTGCAGTTTGGTTGCGTAATTAAACCGGACCTTACTTATACCATTTGCCAGCACATAAATTATTATAAACAAAAGGGTAAAAGCGATGTACCCCACAAAAAACAAGGATACATCCGCAAGAATATAATTGAGTGGGTAAATGGGGGAACTGATCAATATAATCCTGGACTGATTTACCACTCCAAAATGATGGTAATTATTCCGGAAAAGGCCGGTTGTATAGAGGTTATTATTATCCAACATACCATTTACTTCCGGGGCTCTATAATTGTAATTTCCTACTCCATACTGAAGCACCGAATCCCTGAATATGGCATAATCAAAACTCTTGTCGTATAAGTTTTCGGCATATTTCCTATCCAAAAGTAACTTGGGAAATACACTGGTGGAATGGACTCTTTGTTGAGTAAGTTCCAATAAGATGGTCCCTATGAAATCATCCCCTTTATTTAATGAAATAAAAGCATAAAAACGGTTGCCCTCAATGCCTTCATTGCCTTTTAAAAAATACAAATCCCGTACACTGGTGGCAAAGTCACTGTTCATGTATTTGAACCTATAATCATCCAGATTTTTTTCCCGGTCCCGGTGAAGGATTTCCTCCCCTTTGGGATTGAACACCAGAACTTTCAGGTCATATTGATCAAAGTAGTTGTTCAAGTGGATTTTCCTGATTTTTTGTCCGATGGGAATTTTTGACTGGAAGGGGGCCGTCATTTTATTTTTTATAAACAAATCTTCCCTGATCCTATCCATCACATCACTCAGTAAAAATTCTGCCATCACATCATTTTCCATAAGGACCTGATTGGCCAACTTGACCTTGGAACGTATCTCCTGTTTTCTAAAATCCTGATAAGAGGCTGCCCCTGTAATAATTGCACCTACCAAACACCCAAAGAAAAAGGTCAAAAAAGTATTCAAATGAAGCTTAAAGATATTGTCGTAAAGCTCGAAACTCACAATGGCTATCAATAGAATAAAATGTGCCAGAAAGACAATCAAATAAATAAAATCATAATATCCACTGATCAAAATAAATGGAACAGCAAATAATATCAGGATTTTAAGGGCATAGGTCTTTTTGGATTTACTTTTGTAAAAAACCAATCTAATGGCCATGATGGAAAAAAGCAGATACCCTGCTCCTCCTAAAAAAATGATAAACAGACTGATCCCTTTAAAATAATCAAAAGTTGGAATAGCCAGGATATTCAGATCCCATTGGGAATTGCTGGCAATATTAGTAAACAACTGAAAAAACAGGTATAAAAATACTGTAGAGAGGAAATAGGCTAACAAAAAAAACATCCAATCGTAATATCGTTCCCGTAATTTTCCAAACTGAATGAGCACCCTTTTCCTGCCCAACATGCTTATCAACATAGATAATATCACCAATGAAGCCATCACATTTAACAGCAAATCCCCCAAACTGGGGTTAAGCAGAGATGAAGCATAATTACCCGGGTCAAACAAAGGCCAATTGAAATAGTCTTGCGGAAAATTAAATACCAACATAATCCCCCGCACACTTACTACAATGATGGTGGTATATATCAAGGCCAATACCTGGAGCCCTTTTTTCCATATTTTGGCAACAAAATCTCCTCCCAATATGGTAACAAGGCCCAAAAGGGAAAAGAAAAACAATAATAGGGCAAAATTAGAGGAGTGACCTACCTGCCTGTAACCTGGCCGGAGGGAAACCGAAAAAAAATATTGCCCTTTTTCTCCCCTAATATCCCAATAATTATCCATGGGTTCCGAAGAAAGAATGAACCTGTCATTGCCAAAGATGGCAGGATTATGTCCCGATTGAAGATACTCATTATCTAATTCCACCTTATCGAAAAGGGAATACATTTGGACAAGCCAATAAACCTGGTTATTCCTGATCACCCTTCTTACCCTACTAAAATATGTTCCCTTATCATTATCAATCAATTGATATGACCTGTAATTATGATCAGTATGAAAACTATCAAAACTGGGAGTTACGGTCACATCCGACCAATAAACCAATTTTCCTTCTTCGCTAAAAAGGAAAAAAGGATGTTGGGACGAAAAGTTAAGGGAGCTAAAAGAAATTTGTTTATCCGGCCGGTTATTCATCAATAGCTGGATAAAGTCATCATCGAATTGATTTGCCACATTTTGGACCTTATCGGTAATCTGCGCTATGGCATTTTTTTCCGGATCCGGTTTATTCGATAAAAAGTTCACGGCCAATACGACCCCCAGGACCAAGATTGCAATGAACAGTATAAGCCTTTTTTTCTTTAGCATAAATCAGGGAGGAAACCATTAAAAGTAAAAAAGCAAAGTTTAAAATCAAACTTTGCCTTGTAGTAACCATTTGAGGTTGATCTCAAGCAATGCTTTTCTTATTCTTTTTGGAATGTCGGTACCACAATATCCCAATAATCAATGCCAATAAATAGGGGGCTGCAAACAAATACAAAATCCCCATATTTAGGGCAGCACCTACCGTGGTCTCCCCATTGCTCACATTGTTTTCCACTGATGCCCTGCACATAGCACATTGTGCCAATACCTGGAATTGGGAAACCAAATAAATTAAGCAAAACGCAAATACTGTTTTCAATAGCTTCTTCATAAGATTACCTTCTTAAAGCTCAGCCCACATAATAAGGGCTGATCATCCAATAAACCAACACCCCACTAATGGTAACGTACAACCAAATTGGATATGCATACCGGACAATTTTTCTATGCTTATCCAACTGCTGGGTATGGCCATAATAATAAGCCAATAGAATTGGAAATAAGGCTATTGCTGCAAGTATGATATGGGATAACAACAAAGTATAATATACCGGCCTAATCCAACCTTCACCGCCAAAGCTGGTACTTTCTGCGGATGCATGGTATATTACATAAGAAACCAAAAATATAGCCCCAAGTCCAAATGCAATGGACATAGACATCCGATGGTAATTTACTTTTTTATTCTTGATAAATATTAATCCTGCCACCAAGGCTAAGCTGGCCGTAAAGTTAATGACTGCGTTGAGGTGAGGAAGAAAATGCACCCATTCACTTGCCAGGTCTAACTTGGAGGGCATAAACAACAAAACTGCCACCACAACAGGGATTATTATAGAAATCCCGGTAATTAATCTATAAATTCCTTTATCCTGAGCCGCTACAGCCACATTACTCTTTATCATGCAATAAAATTTTTGTTTCCAGAATCAATAAGTCAATATCTTCCCTTTTAGTTCCACTATAATAGCCTCTGATACGGCCATTTCCATCTACCAATACAAATTTATCACTATGAATAAAATCTTCGGGATTCCCTTGACCATCGATTGTAGGAAGGACAAAACCGCAACGGGCCAATTGGTAGGTCTCCTTTTTTGGGCCATTCAAGAAAAACCACTTCCCAGGAGTCGCATCATGCTGTTCTGCATACTCACTTAAAACTTTTGGAGTATCATATCCAGGGTCCACACTGATGGAAAAAATCTGAACATCCTCTTCGTTCCTAAATGCATCCTGCACACGTTCCATCTCCTCGGACATTACAGGGCAAATGCTGGGACAACTGGTAAAGAAAAAATCAACTACTGTGATTTTACCATCCATTTGTTCCCGCCCAACATTTGAATTGTCCTGGGAAACAAATGAAAATTCGGGAATGGTATGTTGTTGCCCTTTGGGGTAACTACACTCACCCATGGGGTCAGTCACTCCATTTTCATAATAAACGGGGATATCATATTTGTTTTCCCCAAAATTCCTAAGAAATAAAATTATCAATACCGGCACCATTAAAATACATAACAGCACCATGGCTTGTAATCCTCTAATCATTTTCATCCCTCCCAAATATAAAAGTAGGTTGAAGCAACCACCCCAACCTACTTTTATCAGCACTATTTATTTTCTTCGATTACCATCTTAAAAGGAATATTTCAGCTCCTTCTTTTACCAGGGCCAACATCAGCCAAATCAGGAAAATCAAAGGCAGCATGATGGACCAAAACAAGGTTTTGGACTCATCTTTAAGGTGCATAAATTCCATGATTATATAGGCAGCTTTTACCAAGGTAAGACCAAAGAAAATGGCATAAAGCAAAATTCCTCTTTCCATGGTAAAGGCGAGTAAAAACTCAACCGCCGTTACTGTCAACAAGATCAAGGCAATCTTCCATATTTTCTTGATCTTTTCCTTATTCCGAGGCAAAACCTCCAGAGAACTTTTATTTTCTTGTAATGACATAACTTAAATATTTTCGGTGACTAGACCAGGTAAAAGAAGGTAAATACAAACACCCAAACAAGGTCTACAAAGTGCCAGTAAAGGCCAATTTTTTCAATCATTTCATAGTGGCCTCTTCTTTCATACACGCCTACAGCAGCTTGGTAAAAGCCGATGAACAAAAGCACAACGCCAATGGTTACGTGGAAACCATGAAAGCCAGTGATAAAGAAAAACAATTGTGCAAATGGTGCCGGGCCGTATTGATTTGCCAATAAATTAGCCCCATAAATGGTTTCAGTAACGGTTTCACCAAAGGAATTAACAAAGGTCATCACTGTCCCCTCGTCAGTGCCATGGATAAAGTGAGTCCATTCCCAAGCTTGACAGCTCAAGAAGGTGATACCACCTAGCATAGTCCAAAGCATCCATTTTACGACATCATTTCTGTCATTTCGATGGCCAGCTTCCACGGCCAATACCATGGTTACAGAACTCATGATCAAAATAAAAGTCATGATACCCACAAAAACCAAAGGAAGCTCTACTCCATGAAGAAATGGAACTGCATCGAAAATTCTCTCAGGAATGGGCCAATATTCATTTGAGCTAACAAAATCAGCACTTTTCCCATCAAAGTAAGGATAACTCATCCGGATTGCAGCATAAGTAATCAAAAAAGCCGCAAAAGTAAAGATATCAGAAAGTAGGAAAAACCACATCATGAGTTTTCCATAACTGGCCTTTAAAGGCGGTGTTCCTCCCCCCCAAAGTCCTCTTTTGGAGTTGATTTCAATAGCAGTCGATGACATATATTTTAGATTTAAGCGTAAATTTTCAATGATTCAATAACAAAAACATAAACAAATACAGCCAAAGGCCGCCAAGAAAATGCCAGTATGTTACGCACATTTCCATAGTATTCATCCTTTTTGAATGAATTTTATATCTAAAGGACGAAATTAATACAATAATTAGAAATATCACACCACTAATAAGGTGAACAGCATGTAATCCAGTCAAAACATAAAGAAAGGATCCTGCCGGATTTCCAACAAAGTAAACATCCCGGTCCACCAAGGCTACCCAGCTGTACCATTGCCCCACTAAAAAGGCCAGGCCAAATATACTGGTTACCACTAAGGCCAATTTCAATTGCTGTAATTGATCCTTTCTTGCTGCTGTATATGCCCAATGCATGGTAAAACTACTCACCAAAATAATACCTGAAGTAATCCAGAGTATTTGGGGCAATTCATAATCCAACCAATTCCCTTCAGCCTGCCTTACAATAAAAGCACTGGTCAAGGCGGCAAAGATCATCACCACACTGACAATAAACAGCCAGAGGGCAAATTTTTTGGGGTTCATGGCAATGGGCTGCTCGGCCCCTTCGGTAAAGGCTAATTTTTCTTCCATTATGCTACCTTGTCAAGTAAATAAGCAATCTGCACAATTGGCAAATACAAGAAAGAACCAAACATGATTTTCAATGCAGATTTTCTGGAACAATCCCGCATCAATGAAAATGTTTGGGCCAGAAATAACACGCCACAAATGGTGGCAACAATTCCAGAATTTAACCCTGTCAAGCCAAAATAACTTGGCAATAAACCTAACGGCAATAAGAAAAGGGTATAAATCATTATCTGGATGGCGGTATTAAGATCCTTTTTCCCTCCTGAAGGCAAAAGCTTGAATCCTGCCTTTTTGTAATCCTCATCACTCACCCAGGCAATCGCCCAAAAATGAGGGAATTGCCAGATAAATTGGATCCCAAAGATTATTAAGGCTTCATAGGTGATCTGCCCGGTTGCCGCAGTCCAGCCCAACAAAGGAGGCATAGCGCCTGGTATGGCTCCAACAAATACAGCTACAGGCCCTACCCTTTTCAATGGCGTATAAGCAAAAACATATAAGATCATGCTCAATATGCCTAGGCCTGTAGTCAAAGGGTTGGTAAAAAGCCATAATATGCTAACCCCTAAAATGGCTACAATGATGGTAAACCACTGGGCTTCCTGTATGGAAATGATTCCTAATGGAAGAGGACGGTTTTCCGTTCTCTTCATTAATTTATCATATTCAATTTCAAGGATTTCATTGGCTGCTCCGGAGGCTCCACTGATAAGAAACCCTCCAATCATCAATGCCATGAAATTCCCCCAGGAAAACAAGAAACCGCTGTCCCCAAGGATAAAACCGAAAACGGCCGAAAAGGTTACCAATGCAGATAACCTGAATTTTATCAATTCATAGTAGGCTTTCGCCCGTATTAAAAGCCCCTGAAAAAAGGAAGCTTCAGTTAAATCTAATGTTCTCATGAAGAAGAACCCTTTATTTCTAATTTTCTCTGATCGTTCAACAGCAACAAAACAACAAATTGCACCCCAATTATCAGGGACCCTACCAATAAATGAATGGGTTGTAAAAAGGCTGGAATGCCAAAATACCCCATCCCTGCCCCTGTAATGATTTCAGCCAAAATCAAGAGCAACAATACCTGAGTCCACTTGAAAATCCCGGTTTTCCTTTTGGCATTCTTATAAACCAAATACAGGAAAACCAGATGCAAACCTAACAACACCAAGGAAAAGGATCTGTGGATTAGGAATTTCATTCCCAAATGTTCTACCCATTCATTCCGAAATAAATTTCCAAATTGAAGGGCTATTTGATCCACCTTTTCCCTAACCTGCGTGCCCCAAACCACCTGTATAACCATCAATATAAATCCCAAAGCCAACAAACCCATTAATGTCTTTGGTTTGTCTGTTTTCACAACCGGCTTATGGGACAATTGATAAGTCCTGAAATGTACATATAAAAGCAGGCAAACGATCAATAATGCCAAAATCATATGTACCGTTATCATCCATTGCAACAGGTTGGTGGAGACTACTATACTCCCTATCCAGCCTTGGAAAATCACCAAAAGTAGATTTAAAAAGGCCAAAATTGGAAGCCATGGATCAAGCTTCTTTAGGGGAAGAGAATAGATAAAGGTGAAAATCACCAAAATCCCTATCACTGCCCCCGTCAACCTGTTCAAGTATTCAATCCAGGTTTTGGTAGCATTGAACTCACCTTCTATGAGTATCGATTTGTCCTGCTTGATTTGTTCGGCTTTTTTATCAAAACCGAGACTGGAAAGCAGGGCTACAAACCTTTGGTTTTTGTCAACCCTTTTTTGAAGGTATATTTCCTGATAATTTTCGGGCAATTGGTTTACCTCAGTTGGAGGCACCCAGTTACCAAAACATTTTGGCCAATCGGGGCAACCCATCCCGGAACCTGTGCTCCGCACAATCCCCCCAACCAATATCAGGAAATAAACAGCTATCACAGTGATCAAACTGATCCTGCGAAAGCTGCTAATATTTTTAAGATTCTTTTGATTCATCGGCCACTAATACATGCCCTTCTTCTGCCATTATCTCTCTTTCTAATTTCACTTGCTCACTTTCATGTGGCAAATTGGATTCTGGAGTGGAAGACAAAGGCACAGTTTGAGGGATATAATCCTCTTTTGATCCAGGCTTAGAATAATCATATGGCCATCTGTAAACAGTTGGAATTTCACCTGGCCAGTTTCCGTGACCGGGATGCAATGGTGTGGTCCATTCCAATGTATTGGATCTCCAAGGATTTAGAGAAGCCTTCCTACCTCTGTACATGCTGTAGAAGAAGTTGAAAAGGAAAATAAACTGGGCACCAAAGGTGATGATTGCCGCAATGGACACAAACATATTCAGGTCAGTGTACATGTCAGCAAAATTAAAGTTGGTCCAACTGTAATATCTTCTTGGGAAACCTGCAATACCGATGTAGTGCATTGGGAAGAATACCATGTAAACTCCGATGAAGGTTAACCAAAAGTGGATGTAGCCTAATTTGGCATCCATCATCTTTCCGAACATTTTTGGGAACCAATGGTAAACCCCTGCCATCAATCCAAAGAAGGATGCAGACCCCATTACCAAGTGGAAGTGAGCAACTACAAAGTAGGTATCGTGTAATTGAATATCAACTGCGGAATTTCCCAGGAAAATACCAGTCAAACCACCGGAAATAAAGAAAGATACCAAACCTATGGAAAACAACATGGCCGGAGTGAAGACCAAATTACCTTTCCATAAGGTTGTCAGATAGTTAAATACCTTCACGGCAGATGGTACAGCAATGATCAAGGTCAGGAACATAAATACAGATCCCAAGAAAGGGTTCATACCTGAAACAAACATATGGTGTGCCCAAACCACAAAAGACAAAATAGTAATGCCTAACATGGAAAGGATCATTGCTTTATAACCAAATATCGGTTTTCTTGAATTGGTGGAGATAACCTCAGAAGTAATACCCAAAGCAGGCAACAATACAATATATACTTCAGGGTGCCCAAGGAACCAGAATAGGTGTTGGAAAAGAACCGCACTACCTCCAGTATTTGGAAGGGCTTCACCGCCAATATAAATGTCAGATAGGTAGAAAGAAGTGCCAAAACTTCTATCAAATACCAACAACAAAGCAGCAGCAAACAATACTGGGAAGGACAACAAACCGATTACCGCAGTAAGGAAGAATGACCAGATGGTCAGTGGCAATCTGGAAAAAGACATTCCCTTGGTTCTAAGGTTAATTACAGTAGTAATATAATTGATACCTCCAAGCAACTGGGAAGCGATAAAGAACACCATGGAAACCAACCAAAGGGTCATACCCAAACCTGAACCGGGGATAGCTTGTTTCAAGGCAGACAATGGAGGGTAAATCACCCAACCACCACCGGCTGGTCCTGTTTCAATGAATAATGAAATGAACATGATCACACCGGCAACAAAGAAGAACCAATAAGAAAGCATGTTCATAAAACCGGAGGCCATATCCCTTGCTCCGATTTGTAATGGAATCAAAAAATTGGAGAAAGTACCACTCAAACCTGCGGTCAATACAAAGAACACCATGATGGTACCGTGCATGGTCACCAAGGCCAGGTAAAAGTTCGTATCCAACGCACCGGATTCATCAATCCATCCGCCCAGAATAGGCTTAAGGAAAGACATGTCCATATCAGGGAAACCAAGTTGGAGCCTAAAAAGAATGGATAAAAAACCACCCAAAAGCGCCCAGAAAATCCCTGTCACCAGGAATTGCTTTCCGATCATTTTATGATCGGTACTGAAAATATATTTAGTGATAAAATTATCACTATGCGCATGATCATCGTGATGCTCATGCGCGGTAGTACCATGTGCTGATATATTAGCTACTGCCATAATTTTTTTATTATATCTAATTGTATCTACTACTCACCAATTTGAATCTTAGCTAATTCTTTCACATCAGCAGGAAGATCAGCTATCAACGCAGGGTCCTGCTCAATAAATGTTTGTTGCTCAGCAACCCATTTTTGGAACTCAGCAGGCTCCACCACTTCAATTTCTTTTCTCATGGAAAAGTGACCACCGCCACATACTTCTGTACAGGCAATTTCGTATACAAATTCTTCATCCCCCAGTTCTTCTCTCATCTCCTGGGTTGTTTTGGTTGGTGTGAACCAGAACCTGGTAGGCATTCCTGGTACAGCATCCATTTTTAATCTCATATGAGGGGCAAAGACAGAATGAAGTACATCCCTGGAACGGATCTTAAAAAGAACAGGCTCGCCTTTGGGGAGCACAACTTTTTGTGCTGGAAAATCATCCAAAGATTTTTTATCCGTAAAATCAATCCCTCTGGAATTGGAAGGATCTATTAGACGGTAATCATAGCTGCCCAATTGATTGTCTTTACCAGGATAGCGGATATCCCAAGCAAACTGGTACCCCATCAATTCTACTACATGTGCATTTTCAGGGGCAGGAGAAGTGATGTCCGTCCAGGCTTTCCAACCTGAAACAATCAATAAGGTAAGTACCACAGCTGGCACCAAAGTCCATACGATCTCCAATTTGTTATTTTCAGGATAATAGGAAGCCGTATTTTCCTCTTTGTATTGGTAGCGATAGCTGAACCAAAAAAGCAGGATATGGGTAATGATGAATACAATACCAGTGATGGCCATTGTAATCCAAAATAACCTATCCGTCACTACACCGTGTTCAGAGGCAATTGGCAGTTGATAATTGTCAAATTCTACAATGGAGTACCAGAACATCAAGGCACCTGACCCCAGAAGAAATAATAAAAACAGGGCTCCATTCACTTTGTTGCTTCCAGAAGCAATTTTCTTTTCAGAACCTTTGACTACTGAAACTAAAGTCTGTATCCTGTAAACCATCCAGATGATGGAAACCAACAACAGAATACCTAATGCTATAAGAAATCCGTACATAATTTTATTTTTTTCGGATAGGTATTAAATGTGATGATGATAACTTTCTTCCAACATAGGGTGGTTTTTGGGTATCAAGTTTTTCTTACCCAAATTATTAAACACCACCATAATCACTACTGAAGCATACAATAATAGCATACCTATTTCCATAAACCCAATTCCGCCATTATGACCCAATGTTCCAGGTTGAACCATCAGGAAGAAATCCACCCAGTGACCTAAGATGATCGTGGTACAAACAACTTTTAGGAAGATCGTATGACGCTTGGAATCCCTTGTCATCAGCAACAAAAAGGGAAGCACAAAGTTAAGGATGATATTGACAAATATAAATGGTCCATAAATATCACTCGCCAATCTCTCAAGGAAGTACACTGATTCTTCAGGAATGTTGGCATAATAGATCAACAGGAACTGAGAAAACCAAAGGTAAGTCCAGAAAATAGAGAATCCGAAAATGAATTTCCCCAAGTCGTGCAAGTGGTTTTCATTGATCATTTCCAGGTAACCTTTTTCCTTCAACAGGATAGTTACCAAAGTGATAGCAGAAAGTCCTGCAACAAACCAGGAGGCAAATACATACCAACCAAATAAGGTAGAGAACCAGTGAGTGTCAATAGACATTACCCAGTCCCATGCACTTATTGAAGAAGATACAGCAAAGACTACAAGGAAAATGGCAGACCATTTTCTCATGGTGAACCAATAGCTGTTTCCCCCTTTGATATCTTCTTGTAAAGAAAGATTTTTCAATTTGTTAAAGAAGAAAATCCAAATGCCAAAGAATAAAACCATTCTTACTACCCAGAAGATTGGGAAACTTCCTTTAGCAAAAGGCCAATAGAAAAACCCCCCTTTGCCATCAATGATATGATCATAATCAGGACTATTAGGGTCAAAAAGGCTTGCATGCGTCCAATGGAAAAGATCATGGCCCGCGATAAAATAAGTCACGATCATTAAGATGGCTGCAAAAGGAAGCCAATTTCCAAAAGATAACATCACTCGTAGAATTGGAGTGGCCCATCCTGCCTGAGCGGCGTATTGAATGGCAAAGAAGAAAACCCCAATAATGGCAATCCCGGCAAAGTAAACATTGTTGATCCAAAGGTTGGCAAAGAAGCGCTTAGACCAATGATAACCACCATGGCCACTATCCTCATGACCAGCTTCGGAATGTTCTCCACCGGCATGGGCTGCTTCACTATGACCTGCCTCTATTTGATGTTCTTCTTCACCATGGCCTGCTTCTTCAGCATGATGATCAACTGTAGCTTCAACATGTTCGGTTTGATGTCCAGCAGCTTCACCATGTCCATGGTCACCCCCACCAAACATAGCAGTAAGAACTCCTATGATTAACAGCACAGCACCAATAACACCAATCGTAAGGACTGACTTTTTGAGACCGGCCGTAAATTCAAATTTTTGATCCAGGTTAAAATTTGTAACGTGCGCCATTATTATTGTTTCTGAATTTCTTGTTTAACATAGTGAACAATCTTCCACCTTCTCTCCATGGAGATTTGAGAACCGTGGGATCCCATTCTTCCTTTTCCAT
Organism: Echinicola jeungdonensis; assembly: GCF_030409905.1. Classification (NCBI taxonomy): domain Bacteria; kingdom Pseudomonadati; phylum Bacteroidota; class Cytophagia; order Cytophagales; family Cyclobacteriaceae; genus Echinicola; species Echinicola jeungdonensis. The sequence continues at coordinate 2,536,631 of NZ_JAUFQT010000001.1, read as the reverse complement.
GAGTAATTACATGGAAGATATGTCCCTCAGGCAGGTTGATGTAAGCACCGCCTTTTAAATTGGCCACACCACCAATCACTTGCCCGACTGGCCCGTCACCTTCACCGCCTTCGCCATGGCAAGGTGAACAATATTGGGTAAACAATCGCTCTCCATCTTCTAACACCTGGTCGGTTAATTCAAGTGGGTTTTCAATTTCAGCTGCTCCTTCCAAGTCAGCCACCTTTAATCTATAAGGAAGATACCCATTTTGGTTCCTTGGCACCGTATTGGGGGCAGGTTCCCTCATGGTCATTTTATGCGGATTGTGGGGATTACTGTTGTAAAATTCTCCTATGCCACTTTCTGTATTAGACAACCAGTCACCGGATTCCTCATCCTGAATCTGGGTGAGGGGTTCGTATGCTACAGAATGGTACATCTGAGGGGCATATTCCAAGCCTTGATCATCCCCAGAAGCTCCGCAGGATACCATCCCCCAGGTCATTGCGGATAGGGCAACTATATATGTGAATTTAATAATTTTCATATCTTCAAGATTACCTATTCAAAACTTTTATTATTTACCTCAGTTGCACCGGAAGACTTCAGGATTTCTTTGATCTTATCTTCTTCCATATTGGCATTGGTAGCCAAATCTACTGCAAGTACGTGCTTATCATCCGTACTTCTGATATCATAAATCCTGGGTTGCCCCCAAGGTTTAAGGTTACTGCTGATCATAAATACACCGACCATACCAAAGGAAGCCAAAAGAACAGTAAGCTCAAATGTCACTGGAATAAAATCAGGGATTGCAATAGGGTCTTTCCCGCCAATGATCATAGGCCAATCTACACCCATCATCAAAATCTGCATGGTCAGCGCCAGGGCCGTCCCCAACAATCCGAACAAAAAAGCTGCAATAGGCAAGCGGCTTCTTCTATACCCCAGCAAGTCTTCCATCCCGTGAATAGGATAAGGGGAATATACCTCCTGTATCTTCACTCCACCTTCTCTTACTTGGGTAACTGCTTCTTTCAAAACATCCTCATCATCATAAATACCGAGGACAAAATTCGTATCTCTTTCCATTATTTATTTACTTTTTCAGATGAAGACTTCAAAACAGCTTTTACCTCTGCCATATTGATTACAGGGAAGAATTTGGCAAATAAAAGGAAGCAGGTAAAAAACAAACCAAAGGTAAACAAGTAAACCCCAACATCATAGACCGTTGGATAGAACATGGCCCAAGAAGAAGGAAGGTAATCCCTGTGCAGGGAGGTCACAATAATCACAAAACGCTCAAACCACATCCCAATATTTACAACCAATGAAAGCAAGAAGGTAGCCACTAATGAAGTTCTGATTTTCTTGAACCAGAATAACTGTGGAGAAATCACATTACAGGTCATCATGGACCAATAAGCCCACCAATAGGGACCAAATGCCCGGTTAATAAAGGCATATTGCTCTGCTTCTACACCTGAATACCAAGCAATGAAAAATTCTGTGATATAAGCAATACCTACAATGGAGCCTGTGATGATGATGACGATGTTCATCAATTCAATATGCCCCATGGTAATGTAGTCTTCTAATTTAAATACCTTACGGGTAACGATCATCAAGGTCAGTACCATGGCAAATCCTGAGAAGATCGCACCAGCCACAAAGTAAGGGGGGAAAATAGTAGTATGCCATCCTGGAATCACTGAAGTGGCAAAGTCGAAGGATACAATGGTGTGAACAGAAAGTACCAAGGGAGTTGCCACACCGGCAAGGATAAGTGAAACGGATTCGTACCTCATCCAGTTTCTGGCTCCGCCATCCCATCCAAAGCTAAGCGCACCATAGATGACTTTTCTTATGCCTGTAGCTCTATCTCTGATAGTGGCAAAATCAGGAATCAGACCAATATACCAGAAAACAAGGGAAACAGAGAAATAAGTAGAGATCGCAAACACGTCCCAAAGCAAAGGAGAGTTAAAGTTTACCCAAAGGGAACCAAACAAGTTAGGAAGTGGCAGTGCCCAATAAGCTCCCAGCCAAGGTCTTCCCATGTGAAGTACAGGGAACATGGCAGCACAAATTACGGCGAAGATGGTCATGGCCTCTGCTGCCCGGTTAATGGAAGTTCTCCATTTTTGTCTGAAAAGTAGGAGCACCGCAGAAATCAAAGTCCCCGCGTGACCAATACCTACCCACCATACAAAGTTGGTAATATCCCATGCCCAACCAACTGTCTTATTCAATCCCCACATTCCAATACCTTCCCAAACTGTGGCGACAACGGCCAAACCACCTAATAATAATGCGCCAAGCGAAACGGCCAAACCTAATAACCATCCAATGGAAGGCTTTCCTTCCACTTGTCTGCAGACGTCATGGGTAACGTCTTTATAAGTTTTACCGCCCGTAACTAACGGCTCGCGTACGGATGAAGTAACCTGCATATTTTTATAAAATTATTATTTACGCTTCTTTTTTGTCCTTATTTCTAATCTTAGTAAAGTACCACACGTTAGGGCTTACATTGATTTCCTCCAATACGTGGTAAGCTCTTTCTTCATTCACTTCTTTTACAGAAGAGGTGGTGTTTTCTTTGATTTTAAGCATTTGAGATACCTCACTGTTTGGATCATTCATATCTCCAAATACCAATGCATCAGTTGGACAGGCTACGGCACATGCAGTGTTGATTTCACCATCCTTAACCTTTCTCTTCTCACGTTTTGCTGCCAATTTACCTGATTGAATACGCTGCACACACATGCTACATTTCTCCATCACACCCCTTGCTCTCACAGTAACATCAGGATTCAATACCATTTTGCCCAGATCATCGTTTTGGGCCACATTGACTTTGGAGAAGTCTTTGTTGTCATGGTATTTGAACCAGTTAAATCTTCTTACTTTATAAGGACAGTTGTTGGCACAGTACCTTGTACCAATACACCTGTTATATGTCATTTGGTTTAGGCCTTCTGAACTATGGGTCGTAGCAGCCACCGGACATACCGTCTCACATGGTGCATTATTACAGTGTTGACACATCATTGGTTGGAAGGTTACCTCAGGATTTTCCGAAGCTTCTTCCAATCCTTCCAGATCAGTAGGCTCTGCATCTGAGCTGTAGTAACGATCGATCCTGATCCAGCTCATTTCCCTTCTGTTCAATACTTCTTCCTTACCTACTACCGCAACATTATTTTCGACCTGACAAGCTACTGTACAGGCTCCACAACCAATACAGGAGTTCATGTCAATAGCAAGGCCCCAATGATGCTGGCTGTATTTATGACCGTTCCAAAGGGTGATTTTAGAAGGCTTTACAAACTCACCATCCTTGTAAATCTCAGGTTGATATCTACCTGCAGAAGGATCTTTTTTGTATTCTGACAATACAGATTCCTGAATTACATTTTCCCTTCCCATATAAGTTTGATGGGTTTGGGTTTGGGCAATTCTATATGTATCTGGCATCAGTTCTATGGAAACCCCATCGGTGATATTATAATTGACAAAGCCTTTTGAATTGTCCAGCAATGGGTAAGCATTGACCCCTACTCCATCTGCAACTCTTCCAGCTTTGGTTCTTCCATATCCCAAAGCCAAACCAATCGTACCGTTCGCTTGACCTGGTTGTACCAATACAGGAACAATCAGAGATTTGCCATTAACGTTGATTTTTGCCTTTTGGGTGGCACCTTCCTCCATTATAAGACCATTTTCTTTGGCCCATTTTTGGGGAACAGTTAGGTAATTATCCCAAGTAGCTTTGGAAATTGGGTCAGGCATTTCTTGCAACCAAGGGTTGTTGGCAAAAGTACCATTTCCAATACCCACTTTTTGGTATGCTACCAATTCAACACCGCTGTTATCTGCTTTGTAAGTTCTTCCAATGGCAGATGCAGCTCCGCTGATATCCTCCTTAATGGTCAATTCAGCAGCTTCCTCAGTAGAAGGCTGTGATAAGACGCCGTTGTAAAGAGATTGATCCCAAAATTCCTGGAAATTGGAAATTTCGGTTTGATTAGCAAAGTAGGTTGATTTCCAGTTTTCCTGTAAAAAATCGTAGTAATTAGTGTTATTTCCGGCCCAGATCAGGAAGGATTCCTGCGCCTGTCTTGTATCAAACAATGGGGAAATAGCTGGCTGGGATAAGCTGTACTCCCCGGATTTTGGATTAAAGTCATTCCAAGACTCAAGATAATGGTGGTCAGGAGCTACATATTGTACCAAGGAAGCTGTTTCATTCATGGTTTCATTGGTAGAAACAGAAACTTTTGCCTTAGCAATGGCTTGACCAAGGGCTTCACCTTGGGGATGATCATAAACCGGGTTACAGTTATAGAAGATCACTCCACCTACACGGCCAGCAGCTAAATCAGCCACCAGTTGGTTCATATCCTGATCATTTCCTTTTCTGAAATTAGCAGTTTGGGAAATGTTTACGGTCTTATCTCTATTGCCCAGCAATTCATTGATTGCATTGATTACTATCTGAACATTTGGATCATTGGAACCAGAGACAACTATCGATTGACCTTTATTGGCCCAAAGTTCGTTCGCTGCTTTTTCCAAATGGGCAACATCAACTGGAGCACCGCTTACAATAGCTGCACCAGCCTTTTTGGCCAACATATTATATAATGCCAATACAGCCAATCCACTTTGAGAAGCTTTGATTGGAGTTCTATAGTCAGCATTAGCACCGGTTAGGGAAAGGTTTGACTCAAACTGAAAATGTCTGGACATTTCAGGATGTTCTTTAGAAATCTTTCTTCCCTTTGCATATTGCTTGGCGAATTCAATTGGGGATATCCAAGATCCCAGGAAATCTGCACCAAAACTTACAATAACATTGGCTTTGTCAAAGCTATAGTCAGGAAGTGCAGCTTTACCGTAGTAAGTTTCGTTAGCTTTGGTGATACCATAAGAAGAAACCGGATCATAAGTAACTACGTCCAATCCGCCAACAGAATCGGAAAGTTGCTGAATGGCTTTATCTGTGGATGGTGACAAAATGGTATTGGTCACCAATTTAACATTTCCAGCTGATTTAAGTTTGGATGCAACCTCCTTATCAATGCTCGCCCAATCGGTTTTTTGTCCTCCTTTATAAGGAGCTGTTAACCTTTGCTTATCATATAAGGATAATACAGAAGCTTCCACAAGGGCATTTACTCCACCCTGATTAATGGGGGAAAGTTTGTTGCCATCGATTTTGATAGGTCTTCCTTCACGGGTTTTTACCACGATGGAAGCATAGTCTCCACCAGAAACAAAGGTAGAGGCATAATAATTAGGAACAGATGGATGTACATCCACTGGTTTATTGACATAAGGGATAGCCTTTCTAACCGGCGCTTCACAAGCTGCCAAAGAAGCAGCAGCAAGACTGAAACCCATTAATTTCAGAAAGTCCCTTCGTGAAGAACCTCCCTCACCATTTTGTCCGTTGATTGGAAGATACTCAGGAAATTCCTTATCTGCATTTTTTACAAATTCAGGATCATTTGTTAGCTGTTCTAACCCCTTCCAGTATGTCTTTTTATTTTCCTTCATTTTATATTAAAGAAAAGAATGTTCTTAAAGATTTTATTTTAGTAGTGGCACTTGGCACATTCCAAGCCTCCGATGTCCTTCACTTTTAGGGCATCTTCAGAATTGGAATGCAGTTGAACCAGCTTATCGTAGTAGGCATTACCTGCAGCAGCTATATCGGTTTGCCTGTGACAATCGATACACCAGCCCATGGTCAGGGCACTGTGCTGCCTTACTACTTCCATTTCTTCGATAGGACCATGACATGTCTGGCATTCAACTTCCCCCACTTTTACGTGCTGAGAGTGGTTGAAATAAGCCAGATCCGGTAGATTATGAACCCTTACCCATTCTATAGGTTGGTTATTATCTACAGCTTCATATATTTTGGCGATTTCAGGAGATACTCCTTCTTTTCCTCCCACATTCTGAATGTGCATGTGGCAGTTCATACATATATTTGGAGATGGGATATTTGCAGAACGGCCAATTTCCACACCGGTGTGACAATACTGACAAGGGATTTCCTGGTCACCAGCATGAAGTTTATGAGAGAAAGCAATAGGTTGAGTAGGCGCATAACCTTGCTGAACACCCACTGAAAACAAACCGTCAATGGCTGTTTTGGCTACTAATGCAATTACAATGGCCGTGATAATGATGACAAAAGCATCACTCTTAAGGACTTTCTTAAAATCTGTTTTTTGGCTGATAAATTCTTTATCCTCCTCTTCCAGCGGCTGTTGATTCAGGTATTTGGTCAACACTGAAATGATTAATCCCAATACAATCAAAATCAACAGTAATACGACCACTAAAACCGCTAAAATAATGGTCAGATATTCACTTGGTACGCCGCTTTGTGCAACAGCACCTTCACCGCCAGCAGCAGGAGCCGCTGCTGCCTCTTCCTGTCCTCCATATTCAATGTAAGACAACAAGTTCATGATATCTTCATCACTTAAAAATGCATGAGAAGGCATCACGGTGTTGTTAAACTCTTCAAACAATTCAACAGCGGTCTCATCTCCGCCTTGAATTACTTTTTGGGAATTTTTTACAAATGCCTTAATCCACGCTATGTCCCTACGGTCACTTACCCCTCTAAGGGCTGGTCCCGTAAATTTTTGATCTAGCTTGTGGCAGGTTTTACAGTTGGCATTAAATAGTGACTCACCCGCTTTGATGGCCTCTTCACTATCAGAAACTTCAGGATCAGCAGCAAAAGCATTCATTCCTATTAATAGGAAAAAAATAAACGCCATGTTGCTAAATCTAAAGGGAACACTTAATAATGAGCGTTTGATTGACATATTTATGACTCTTTAATCAGTTTATTTCACGGTTTTTAAAACTCCCCACAAATGTACTACCCAACTTCTATTTTTCAAACACGTATAAAACGGCTCATCTTTTGCTACTTTGAGCCACCCCCCTATACACAAACCTGATTTACAGATGTTTACAAATATTTCTTAACTATTAATTCCTATTTAGAACTTTTATAAATAACCTGCATAGTACAATATAGCAGCACACCCCATGGTATTTAAATTATTATTATTTTAATTGGTCGATGGAAATCATTGAAAATTAACGCAGTTTCTTCAATTCAATAAAAAATTGAACTTTCGGTTTTGGATAAGCCAATTTTATCTATACATTTGCATTCTCTTAAGGAGATGGTCGAGTGGCCGAGTGGCTAGGCAGAGGTCTGCAAAACCTTGTACAGCGGTTCGAATCCGCTCTCGACCTCATAAAAAAGCACCCACCAAGGCGGGTGCTTTTTTATTTTATCCCTCTTTAATCATATCCCAAAAATTCTGACATATCCCAACTTATTATCTGAGGTATTCATAAATCAGGTATTTTTTTGTTTTAAATTCCACTTATAATTGATATATAAAACATTTGAATTAATTTTTTAAACCATCTAATTGATAGAAACATTAATTATACTAATACCACTTTTTATTATATATAATTTTACATTTCTACATTCAAGCCAAACTTTCCTTCCATATCACGATCCATATTAGCATAATTACGTATATGGGGTATGTATTCTTTAACCAATTTTCAACTAAACCCAAATCTTGTTATGAAAAACCTAACTATTTTATCCTTCGCGCTAATTTTTAGCACCTTCCTATTAAGCTGTCAATCTCAAGATGAGATGATGCCGGCTCCATCAACCCTGGAAAATGAATTTTATTCCTCTAAAATGAAAGCACAGACAGCTATGGAGCACAATTTCGGAACCTTTATTAATGGAAGAGAAGAGGTTCCCTCTGTTGCTGCTAGCGGTTCGGGTTATGCCAATTTCCACCTTAGTGAAGATGAAACATCTTTAAGCTATCAATTATTTGTAGCAAATACCGAAGGGATATTATTTTCTCATATCCACATGGCACCAGCCGGAGAAAATGGACCTGTGGTGGCCTTCCTATTGGAAGCACAGGATCCTCCAACCCCATTATTTAATGGGCTGCTCGCTGAAGGAGTAATTATGACTGAAGACCTACTTGGCCCTTTATCCGGAATGACCTTGAATGACCTAATCAAGGCCATAAAAGACGGGAACACTTATGTTAATGTTCATACCGTTGAGAATCCCTCGGGTGAATTAAGAGGACAGATAGGAATTCAAGAACCTAGTATGAATGGAAAATACGCCATCCATTTAACTGGAGATGAAGAAGTGCCGGAAGTAGATACAGGAGCCCAAGGAAATGCTACATTTAAATTTAACCATGATTGGACTGAATTACATTATAAAATAAATGTGGCCAATTTAACTGATGCCTTATTTGCCCATATCCATATTGCGCCAGCTGGAGTAAATGGAGGAGTAGTGGTTACACTGCAAGGGGAAATGATCAACGGGCCAATTAACGGACACTATGCAGAAGGCATAATTACTAACGAGGATTTATCAGGTATCATGACAGGGGGATCGCTTGGGATTTTAAAAGCTGCTTTGGACGGCCACCATGCTTATGTCAATATTCATTCCACTGAAAACCCAGGAGGGGAATTGAGAGGGCAATTTTAGGAAGGCAAAAATAAAAATTGAATACCATAATTAATAAAAAAAGCACCCGCCGTGGCGGGTGCTTTCAAATTATTGAGAGATAAAAGAATAAGGCTAATGCTTATTTTTTATCACCACCTTCCATTTTTTCTTTCAATGCAGAAAGGGCATCCAAATCACCTAAGGTAGATTTTTCTTGAGAATCAGATCCTGAAGGTTTCTTCTTAGGAGCAGCCTTTTTAGCAGCAGGCTTAGTAGGAGCGGCTTCTTCTCTAAAGGTAGCAGTATGGGAAAGCACGATGCGCTTATCATCCTTGGAGAATTCGGTTACTTTGAAGTCCAAAGACTCCCCTACTTCTACTTGAGAACCATCTTCTTTTTCCAAGTTCTTGATAGTAGCAAATCCTTCTAATCCATAAGGAAGCTCAAGTACGGCTCCTTTGTCATTTTTGGAAACTACAGAACACTTGTGCTCAGAACCAACAGGGAAGATGCCTTCAAAAGTATCCCATGGATTTTCTTCCAATTGCTTGTGACCAAGGGCCAACCTTCTGTTTTCAACGTCCAATTCAAGAACAATCACATCCAGCTCGTCCCCTACTTTAACGTATTCAGATGGGTGCTTGATTTTCTTAGTCCAAGAAAGATCAGAAACGTGTACAAGACCGTCAATTCCTTCTTCAAGCTCCAAGAACAATCCAAAGTTGGTCAAGTTTCTTACCACACCTTTGTGCTTAGTACCTACAGCATATTTGGTCACCATGTCCTGCTTAGTCCATGGATCTTCAGTCAATTGCTTGATACCAAGAGACATTTTTCTTTCCTCTTTGTCCAAAGTAAGTACTACTGCTTCGATTTCGTCTCCTACTTTCACAAAGTCTGCTGGATTTCTCAAGTGCTGAGACCAAGACATCTCAGATACGTGGATAAGACCTTCTACACCTGGAGCTAACTCAAGGAATGCACCATAGTCAGCCACATTAACGATCTTACCTTTCACTTTAGATCCAACTTCAAGTTCAGCAGAAAGAGAGTCCCAAGGGTGCGCAGTAAGCTGCTTCATGCCCAAAGAGATACGTTTCTTATCATCATCGAAGTCAAGCACAACCACCTGAACTTTATCATCAAGGTTAAGCACTTCTTCTGGATGGTTGATACGTCCCCAGGAAATGTCTGTAATGTGAAGAAGACCGTCCACACCACCAAGGTCGATAAATACACCAAAGTTGGTCATGTTCTTGATCACACCTTCCAATACCTGACCTTTTTCCAGGTTGTTGAGGATTTCTGCTTTTTGCTTTTCTAGATCTTTTTCGATCAGTATTTTGTGAGAAACTACGACGTTATCGTTAGCGTGGTTGATCTTAACCACTTTCACTTCCATTTTCTTGCCTACATAGACATCAAAGTCCCTGATAGGCTTCACGTCAATTTGAGAACCTGGCAAGAAGGCTTCAACACCGTATATATCTACGATCAAACCACCTTTGGTTCTTCTCTTCACAAGACCTTCTATCACATTGTCGTGCTCAAGCGCATCTTCGATATCCTGCCATGCACGAACCATTTTGGCTTTCTTTCTAGAAAGCACCAACTGACCCAAAGCATTTTCTTGCTCTTCAATGAAAAGTTCTACCTCATCACCGATTTTCAGATCAGGAAGGTCACGGAATTCAGTTCTGGGTACAAGACCATCAGACTTAAACCCGATGTTGATAATCACATCCTTGTCATTGATACCTACTACGGTACCTTTGATCACTTCCTTCTCATTAATTTCGGTTAAAGTCTGGTCATAAAGCTTTTCCATCTCCTCCCTTTCGGCAGAAGAATAACCTTCACCAAAACCTTTGGTTTCGAACTTGTCCCAGTTAAAATCTTCGTTATTAGACATATTAAATTAATGACTCTGATTTTCAACAGCCTTAGAGCCATCAGGCTGAGGTTTTTGTTAAAAGAAAATTTCCCGGAAATACCTCCCCAGAAAACCGCTCCACCTGAGCGGACTGCAAAGGTACTGATTTTTTGTCACTTGAAACAACAACGTTTTAAAAAGTTAACCTATATATCGCAGAAAGTCAAAAAATAAACAGGGAGAGTTTAAGAATTCACAAGGCCTTTATCTCCAAAAATGGCAACCATTCCTCGGCATTCTTTTCGGCATAATCGGATAAAAAATAGGATAGTGAAGGCCGGAATGGCTCTCTCCTGAAATTGAAGCCTACCTCCTCAGGGGTTTTATCCCCTTTCTGGATATTACAGCGGTGACATGCGGTCACCAGATTTTTCCAACTTGCCCCCCCTCCTTTTGACCTGGGGATGACATGATCAATGGTTAGATGTTTTTGGGAACCGCAATACTGACATTCATTATTATCCCTTTTAAAAATATTATTGCGGTTCAAAAGCACCCCACGGAAAGGAATATTTTTGTACTCATACAACCGGACCACAGCAGGATATTTGAATTCTTGATCAACTGTCCGGATGGTCAGGAAACTGTAATCGGCCAACACACATACTTTTTCAAGAATGGTCAGCACCATTGCCTTTTGAACAGTGACAACAGCCACTGGCGTATGGTCTAGGTTGAGCACGAGTACCTTCTTTTCCATAACACTTATATTAAACAGCGAATATCCAAAACCCGGTGAGTCGGGGAATTTGGTTTTCCTATTGCATCTCCATTTAATTTAATCAGATCCTCTTTTACTTTTCCACTAACATGAATAACCCGGTTATCCCCCAAATAAATTCCTGCATGGTGAGGAATATCCTTTTCATTACCAAAAATCACCAAATCTCCGGGGTAAGCTTTCTCCGCTGAGACAGGTCTCCCTGCATCGACCAATTGGGAAATAAATTTGGGAACAGAGTATCCACTGATCTTAAAAACCAATTGAATAAAACTACCTGAACCTATGCCAAAGTAGCTCCTTCCTCCTGACAAAAAGGGAACATTCCTAAAGGAACGGGCGATATCTATTAGTTCTCCACGGCTGGCTTTTTCTTTATGGTTGCGGACCCTTCCTTCAAATCCTATGAAACGTTTTGTATCAAAAAGTTCTGAGGCACTGATCTGCAATAGGCTTCCTGCAAGCAAATAAATAGTGCCCTCTCTGAATTTCAAGGTGCTAACAGGACTGGTAGTGATCTGATTATCTCCTCCAGTGAAAAAATTAAAATCCTCGGGGCTGATTTCCTCATGCTGCAATGCTTGCATCCATCCGGTGGTATTAACTGCTCCAATTTTTATTTTGAGCCATTTCTCATCAGGAGAAACCTCCACCACCTCATAGGTTTCCCCAAAAAGTAATTGTGTGATCAGGCCAGAACCAGGGCGGGGCTCCTGATAAACACTGACCAGTGATAACCTGCAAATTCCATATTTTTGCTTAGTAAGCCATTCTGTCGAGTTCCCGTTTCGCATCTTTTTTCTTAATATCCTGACGTTTGTCGTGAAGTTTCTTCCCTCTACCCAGAGCAATCTCCAACTTTGCCAAGCCCTTATTATTGATAAATATTCGGACTGGGACTATAGAAAGCCCTTTTTCATTCAATTTACCCTCTAATTTATTCAGCTCTTTTTTATTAAGCAATAGTTTTCGCTCCCTAACCGCATCATGATTATAGTGAGCAGCCAAGGAATAAGGTGAAATATGCATCTGCTTGATCATCAGTTCACCCCGCTTAAAATAACAATATGCCTCCTTCAAAGACACCTTTCCTTCCCTGATGGATTTTATTTCAGTGCCTTTTAGTACCAACCCTGCCACATATTTATCAATTAATTCATACTCAAATGTGGCTTTTCGGTTTTTGATATTGATGATCTTACTAAATTTATTATCTTTTTTATTCTTCGCCATTTTAATTAACTGATTTTCATTTTGGCCATGGGACTTACATCCAGACCACAAAAATCCTTATTCAAAAATTTATAATGTGCAGCCATTGCAATCATAGCCGCATTATCGGTACAATATTCAAATTTAGGAATATAAATATTCCATTTTAATTCTTTAGCCAATTCCTCCAACGTATTTCTTAATCCCGAATTGGCGGAAACGCCCCCAGCAATGGCTATATCCCTCACCTTATATTGCCTGGCAGCTTTTTTTAGTTTCTGGACCAGCATTTTGATCAGCGTATGCTGTATGGAAGCACAAATATCTTTCAGGTTTTTTTCAATAAACTTATCATCCTCCTTAAGCTGATCCCTCAAGAAGTACAGCACCGCGGTCTTGATCCCACTAAAAGAATAATTCAGGCTGGGCATTTCCGATAATGGAAACCGAAAGGCATTCGGATCCCCTTCTTTTGCATACTTATCCACCATCGGCCCTCCTGGGTAGGGAAGGCCTAGCAATTTAGCAGTTTTGTCAAATGCTTCCCCCACTGCATCATCCAGGGTTTCACCTATCACCTCCATGGCCAAATGGTCTTTGACAAGCACCAATTGGGTATGTCCACCACTTACGGTAAGGCAAATAAATGGAAAGGAAGGTTTAGGTTCGTCAATAAAGTGGGCCAGAATATGGGCCTGCATATGGTTTACTTCAATCAAGGGAATATCCAGGGCATATGCAAATGACTTGGCAAAAGACACCCCGACCATCAAGGCCCCCATTAATCCAGGTCCCCTGGTAAATGCTACTGCAGATAATTCTTCCTTGCAAACTCCTGAAGAACTTAAAGCCTCATGGACCACAGGAATTAAATGCTGTTGGTGGGCCCTAGAGGCAAGCTCTGGAACTACTCCACCATATTTTTCGTGAACGGATTGCGTGGCGACAATATTATTAAGAATTTTGCCGTTAGCGATGACCGCCGCTGAAGTCTCATCACAGGAAGACTCTATTGCGAGTATTTTAATATTCTTCATAATCGTTTGGAAAAGAAATCGAAAGTTACGGAATTTTTGTTGAAAGCCTTGAAGGGAATGCTCCGTGTAACCCTTTGGGTGTTGATCCTGTTTCTTTTGGTGGCCCTATCACTGCAGATTCCTTTCGTCCAAACGGAAACCATCCAACTTCTTACCCACCAACTGAGTGAAAACACTGATTTTGAAACAAAAATTCAAAAGGTAAACATCCGCTGGTGGGATGCCATCAGCCTGAGCGGGTTGACAGTCCACGACCACCAGGACAGTTTGATGGCCAATTTGGAAGAAGTTTATATTGATTTTTCTATCAAAGGTTTACTGGAAAGAGAAAATCCCGGAATAGATGAAATCCGCCTAAAATCCGGTAAATTGAGAATCATCACCCATGAGGAAGGGGAACTCCCAAATATTTCCACTTTCATTGCTAACCTTAATTCCATTTTAAGGATCAAAAAAAAATCAGAGAAGAAAAAATCCACCCGCTTTAACATTGACCGGATCACCTTTGAAGAAACCTCATTGGATATACTGAATTATAGCCGGCCGATCATAGAAGAGGGATTTGATTATAACCGGTTAAGATTTAGAAACCTGATAGGTGGAGCAGAAAACTTTTTCACCCAGTCCGATACCATTGGCTTTGACATCCTGTACCTACGAGGTCTGGAATCCAATTCCGGAATAGGATTCCAACAGCTCAGGGCTGATTTCAAATATTCCACGAAGGCAATGGAATTCAAGGACCTTTATTTTAAATCCAACCAAACAGAAATTAAAAATTACCTAAAATTTAGCTACGAAAACATCCAATCCCTGAGAGACTTCAATAATCAGGTGGACATTTTGGCCAGGCTGGACGAATCTGTCCTGGATATCAAGGACCTGAAGTTTTTCACTAAAAACATCCCCGATTTTGATGACAGGATATACCTAAGTGGGGAAATTACCGGAAAAGTCAGCGACCTTTATTCGGAAGAATTATTGGTCCGGTTTGGAGAAAGAAGTGCCCTTTTTGGAAAATTTAATATTGAAGGACTTCCTAAGTTGGACAGCACCTATTTTCAACTTTCCCTGGTAAATTCAAGCCTGACCAGCAAAGACCTTGCTCCATATCTGGATAAAGCTGGGAAAAAAGAAATAAATAAGTTTAAAGACATCCGGTTTGACAGCGACTTTACCGGATACCTCAACCATTTCACTGCGAATGGGGATTTCAGAACCCGCATCGGACATATTATTGGAAAACTCAATTACCAAAACACAAAAAATCAACCCAAATACAATGGCCGGTTGACGCTGAAGGACCTTGACCTTGGAGTTTTGATGGAAGATCCTGAAACTTTCCAAAAAGTGAGTCTGGAAGGCAATATCAAGGGAACAGGGGCCTCCTCCCAGTCCGCACTTTTGGAACTTGATGCCAATGTAAAAAAAATCGGGATCAACAATTATAATTATTCCGGAATCCAAACGAATGCCACTTATGGGAAAGACCTATTTAAAGGCCAACTTTCCGTCAGTGACCCCAATTTAAAAATCAACCTCAACGGAATCCTTGACCTCAGGGATGGAAAGGACTCTGCCCGTTTGACAGCCCAATTGGATACCGCCTTCCTAAAGCCCCTTAATCTTACAGAGAAGGAAACTTTTGTCAGTGGTGGCGTAGAACTGGACACCAAAGGCACCCATATCGATGAAATTGAAGGGATCGCTAGATTTAGGGACCTTTTGGTCAGTTATGAGGGCAGGAGTTTGACCGTAGACAATTTTTTCTTCCAATCCATCTTTACCAAGGATACCAGATTGATTTCTCTCAATTCAGACCTTTTGGTTGCCAGCATCACCGGAAAATTCAAAACAAAAGAAATATCCAAGGATATTCAAGAATTATGGAAAGAGTATTATGCCATTATCACGAATGCTGAATTAAAGGAGGAAAAAACTCAGGAAGCCCCTCTTGGGGATTACAGCATAGATATCAATATGCGGCTCAACGACATTAACCCGATTATCAACCTCTTTGCTCCCTCAGTTTATGTTTCCAAAAACACCCAAGTAGAAGGTGCTTTTTACCAGACCCAGGAAAACACCATTTTTAATTTTTACACCGGGATGGACACCATTGTTTATAACGGGCACTATTTTTTGGAAAATGACCTTGACTTCAACACAGCAAAAATCAGGAATTCAAAAGAAGTACTTGCTGCCTTTTATATTAATTCAAAACGCCAACAGCTTTCCTCTGGGATCAATTTCCACAACCTCAGCATGGAAGCTATATGGGATGAATCTGCGATAGATTTTAGTATTGGAATTGACCAATTAAAGACCAACAGCTACGCTAGGATTGAAAGTGAAATAGAGATCTTTAATGACTATACCTCTATTGTATTTGAGCCTTCTGACATTAAAATACTGGATCATATCTGGAAATTTTCTCCTGAAAATTCCATTATGATTTCAAAGGGCCAGATTGATGTGGACAACCTTAAGCTCTCCAACCGGGATCAATTCTTGGCCCTCAATGGCCGGATAAGTCCAAATCCAGAAGACATCCTCAGCATGGAAATCAATGATGTCAATTTGGATTTCCTCAACACTTTTGATGTGAAGGAGTATGAAGGAATAGCAAATGGCACCCTGGCATTTAATAATCTTTATGAAAAAACCGAAAGCAATGGCTCCCTGGAAATCAGGGATTTTCATATCAACAATTTCTTGGTCGGGGATATCTATGCGGCTACCTATTTTGAAAATGAAAGAATCAACCTTCAATTGACCAACTTCAGGGGAGATAAAAAAGTCATTGAAATCAATGGATATCTGGGAACCCAAAAGGAAGAACTGAACCTGGAGGGTAATTTTGAGGAAGCCAATTTATCTGTAATGGAGCCATTTTTATCCGACTATCTAACGGAATTTGGAGGAACGGTTTCAGGTAAAATCAATGTAGGGGGATCATTGGGAAGACCTGAAATCAATGGAGCCGGAAACCTAACGGGGGGAAGAGTCCGGATAAATTACCTGAACACCCTCTATACCGTTGATGGCAAAATTAATTTCAGTCCTAATGAAATAAGCTTTCGTGGGTTAAATGTTACTGATGTTCAAGGCAACCGTGCACAGCTAAGAGGGGGGATCGCTCATGACGGTTTTAAGGATTTTATTCTGGATATCTCTTCTGACCTGGACAATTTCCAGGTATTGAACACTAATATAAAAGACAATGAACTCTTTTACGGAACGGCATATGCTTCCGGAACCTTGGATATTTTGGGTGCGGCTTCCAACCTGGACATCAACGCCAATGCCACCACTGAGCCCAACACCAAAATTTATATCCCTATTGGCTCCACAGAGGGGCAAGCTCAGGAGGAATTCATCAACATCATCAATGTAAGGGATACCACAAAAACCATCTCCATTGAGGAAACCGTTGAAAAATTGGCCATCAAAAATGTAAGGATGAATTTCACCCTGGATGTGACCCCTGACGCTTTTGCAGAAATACAAATTGACCCAAGGACAGGGGAGAATATCCAAGGACGGGGCCGCGGAATTTTGAACTTGAACATTGATACACAAGGGGCATTTTCCATGCGAGGGGATTATGAAATTGTGGATGCCCAGTATAACTTCTCACTGTACAACGTAATCAATAAGCAATTTGAAATCCTTCCTGGCGGTAGAATTTCCTGGTTTGGCAACCCTTATGAGGGAATTATGAATATTAAAGCCACTTATGAGGAAAATGTTTCCCTGAGCAGCCTTCAAAACTCCTCAGAGCCCAGTCCGGAATTTGAAAACACGCAATTACACAGAAGGTATCCTGTTAAAGTAATCATGGACTTGCAAGGTCAACTGATGTCCCCAGATATTAACTTTGATTTTGACTTTTCGGAATTTCCTGAAGGGGAAGCCCAAACTACCATTTCAGCATTTAAAAACCGGATCGCCAATGATGAACAGGAAAAAAACAGGCAGGTATTTTCATTGATCATGATGAGGAGGTTCTCTCCCGAAGGGCAGTTCAACAGTGCAGGAATAGGATTTTCGAACCTTAGCCAATTGGTTTCTTCCCAGTTAAATGCTCTTATTTCCCAAGTGGACCAAAACCTGGAGATTGACTTTGACCTTGCCTCCCTGGATGAAACTGCCCTTGAATCTTTTCAACTCCGGGTTGCTTACACCTTTTTAGATGGAAGATTGAGGGTTACCAGGGATGGAACCTTTACCGACCCCCAGGGCAATGCAGACCTGGGAAGTATTGCCGGGGATTGGCAAGCCGAATACCTTCTTACTGATGATGGCAGATACAGGATCCGAATTTACAATAGGAATAATTTCAACATTTTCACATCACTAAACATCGCTGACAGGGTCAATACTTATGGGGTATCCCTTTCCCAAACCTTACTTTTCAGCTCCTTCAAGGAATTATTTCAAAACTTAAGGAAGAAAAGAAAGGAAAAAATGCTAATCAATGATTCAGACGATTTCCTTCGATATAAAACGGAAGAACAGTCCGAAGAAAGGTTAATTACCCCTTCTGGGCCTAAATCCGATAATACCGAAATTAACATTCTTGAAATGCCCTCCACTCCAGAAAATTAAAAGGGCTTTCAAACATTTTTTCACCTTATTGACTTTACATGTTAAAAGAAATGACCATGGAAAACATTACCATTTTTTGGTTTAGAAGAGATTTGAGACTGGAAGACAATACAGGGCTTTATTATGCCTGTCAAAATGAAAAAAATGTCCTTCCGCTTTTTATTTTCGATCAAGATATCCTTGAGGACTTGGAGGATAAAAAAGATGCTAGAGTTCATTTTATCCATCAACAAATTTCCCGTCTACATCAGGAATTGCAGGAATTGGGAGCAACCATTTTAGTTAAGCTCGGGAAACCGATGGATATTTTTAAAGAACTGGTAAAAGTTTATTCCATACAGGCAGTGTACACAAACCGGGATTATGAACCCTATGCCATCCAGCGAGACCAAGAAGTAGAAAAATATCTTCAAAACAAAGAAATTCCATTTTTGGAATTTAAGGATCAAGTCCTCTTTGAAAAAAATGAAATCACAACAGGAGAGGGCTCATTTTACAAGGTTTATACCCCCTACCGCAAAGCCTGGATGAAAAAATTTAATCAAGCCAATATCCCATCCTATAAAGCCAACTTTAATCATTTATGGAAAAAAAGCCTTTTCCACTTCCTTCCCTAAAGGATATTGGGTTTAAGGAATCAGACATTCACTTCCCTCCTCTTGAAATAGATAAATCCTCAATCAAAAAATATGACCAATTGCGGGACTTCCCCGAACTGGATGCCACAAGCCATTTGGGTATTCACTTGAGGTTTGGAACCATTAGTGTTCGGAAATTGGCCCAGGAAGCCCAAAATCTTAATGAAACCTTTTTAGGAGAGTTGATCTGGCGGGAGTTTTTCATGATGATCCTGTACCACAATCCAAAAGTGGTTAATCATGCTTTTAAGTCCCAATACGACAGGATTCCATGGAGAAATGACCTCGAGGAATTTCAAAAATGGTGCGATGGAAAAACCGGATTTCCAATCGTAGATGCAGGGATGCGGGAACTCAACCAGACCGGAAATATGCATAACAGGGTCCGGATGATCACGGCAAGTTTTCTTACCAAACACCTTTTAATTGACTGGCGTTGGGGAGAAGCGTATTTTGCAAAAAAATTACTTGATTACGAGTTGGCCTCCAACAATGGCAATTGGCAATGGGTTGCAGGAACAGGAACAGATGCTCAACCCTATTTTAGAATATTTAATCCTGAATCCCAAACCCAAAAATTTGACAAAGACAACAAGTACATCAAAAAATGGGTAAAGGAGTGGGGAACCGATCAATACCCACCACCCATGGTCAATCATAAAATGGCCCGGGAAAGGGCACTCAAAACATATAAATCTGCATTAAAACAATGAATATCGGAGACAAAGTAAGGCTATTGCACAGCCAGGAAGAAGGCATTATCACAAAAATTTCGGATAAGGGAAGGATTGAAATCGAAATTGAAGATGGCTTCCACATTCCTGCAATGAAAAATGAAGTGGTGGTAATCAGTAAAGCTGAAAAGGAACATTTTGGGAATAAAAAACCAGCGGAAGTAAAAACAAGCTCACCGACCCCTTCACAACCACATAAATCCCAGGAAGGTATTTTTCTCAGTTATGTCCCCATCAATGACAGGGACCTCAGCGTTCACCTGATCAATAATAAAAACCAGGATTTTGTATTTTCTGCTTCTGAAGTCCATGGGGAAAATTCCCGTACCCTATCTGCAGGAAGACTTGATGCGAAAACTTCTAAGAAACTGGATGAAAAAATCATAGGCCAGTTTGAAAAATGGCCGTATCTTTTGTTACAATTTATACCGGTGAATCATAAGCTGGAAAAAACCATCCCTCCCTTTGAGAAGAAAATAAAACTTAAGGCATCATCTTTCTTTAAAAGCAAAAGCAAAGCACCCATCACTGGGAAAGATGGATATTTGATTCCAGTTGAAGAGCAGTCTAAAGAGCTAAATGTCCAGGAATTGAACAAAGAGCTGGGCCAGGAAAAAGAAAACCCATCTCCCTCCCAACAATTCAAAAGGCCGGATAAGGAAATTGATCTCCACATAGAAAAGTTAAGGGATGATTATAAATCCCTCAGCAACAGCGAAATGTTAAGGGTCCAAATGGAGAATTTTGAGCGCAACCTCAATTATGCTATAGCATCTGGCATGGATGAAATAACATTTATTCATGGGATTGGCAATGGTGTATTGAAAAAAGAAATCCATAAATATCTCAGCCAATTGGAAAATATTAAGTATTTTCAAGACACCCAAAAGAGCCGGTTTGGATATGGTGCCACCCTGATAAGAATAAACTAACCTCCCTATGAACCACCAAATATCTCCTATTTTCCAGTTCTTTGATCAGCAATATCACCTGGCCAAAAAGGATTTTGACACACTAAGCAAACAATTTAAATCCAAAAAGGCCATAGACCTGGAAGAAAGGCTGATATACCTGGAAATCTATACCGACTTGCTGAGCAGAATTCATTTTGATGAAAAGAAATTAAAGTTTCAACTGTTCAACCCCTTCAAACCCATTTTCAAATGCCTGAAAATGGTATTGCATATCAAATTGACCCAGAAAGCCTTATTGGATGCCTCCGGAAAAAAAAGGGCTATTTATGGCTCATATGAGCAATTTTTAAACAAAGAAAAAAACAAGCTTTATATTTCCACTTATGATTTGATCATAAGTACACCTTTGGAAATTTGGGACGAATTATACAAAGAAGCTTATGACCACAGCATTGGATTAAAGCCCTTGATGATCAATACCTCAACTACCCAGATTATCAATGAGGAATTGGACTTTTTTAAATACGACAGCCAAAAGGAGCTGGGCCCCAAAGAAATCAAAGACATTTATGAGGGCCTTCAGGTTATTATAACCCTGGAAAACTTACGAATGGTAACGGGTCTAAATTCCACTTTTACCCATGAAATCCATCAAAAGATGAATATTCTTAGCCATCTTTTGTATAGCTGGTACCAAAATCACCTTTTCCTGCAACATTTGATTTTTTACCTTGCCCAAAATGAAGAAATTCCGGATAAAAAATACCTTCAGCTTCTCGACAAGATCAAACAACACAAAAAAAAGCTAACCACTCAAGTGGTTAGCCAGTGTCAATACCTATTTACCAAGGTTTTAATTTAACCTTTTTTACAATTGGTCCAACGCCTTGAAAAGGTCGTTTTTCAGGTCCTCTGCATCCTCTACCCCAACGCTTAGCCTTATAAGGGAGTCGGACAAGCCTACTTTTTCCCTTTCCGCCTTGGGAATGCTGGCATGAGTCATTGAAGCCGGATGACCGCAAAGGGACTCTACACCTCCCAATGATTCCGCCAGGGAAAATATTTTCAAATTTTTGAGTATGGTAAAAGCATCTTCCATTTGATTGCCTGCCAGGGTAAAAGAAATCATTCCTCCAAAATCTTTCATTTGACTGGCAGCAACCTGATGGTTGGGATGATCTTCAAAACCGGGCCAATAAACCTTTTCCACCTTGGGGTGATTCCTTAAATAAGAGGCTATGGTTTTACCATTTTGACAGTGCCTTTCCATTCTCAGGTGTAAGGTTTTGATCCCCCGCAGCACTAAAAAACAATCCTGTGGCCCAGGTGTTGCACCGCAGGAATTTTGAATAAAGGACAGATCCTCAGCCAACTTATCATTATTGACTACCAAGGCGCCCATTACCACATCAGAGTGTCCTCCCAAATATTTGGTCACAGAGTGCATCACCAGATCTGCTCCCAAATCCATTGGGGTTTGGAGATAAGGTGTAGCAAAAGTATTGTCCACTCCTAAAAGCACATTATGTTTTTGGGCAATTTTGGCCAAACCCTTTATATCGATGATATTCATCATAGGGTTGGTAGGGGATTCTGCCCAAATCATTTTGGTTTTATCGGTAATATACTTTTCAATAGATTCTGGGTTTTCCATGGAAACAAAATGGAATTTAATCCCAAATTTGTCAAATACCTTTGTAAACAATCGGTAGGTTCCCCCATAAAGATCATTGGTGCTGATCACCTCATCTCCGGGTTGAAATAGTTTTAAAATTGCATCAATAGCAGCCATACCAGAAGAAAAACAAAGGCCATGCTTACCATTTTCCAGGGCTGCCAGGCTATTCTGTAAGGCATTTCGAGTGGGGTTGTGGGTCCGGGAATATTCATACCCCTGATGATTTCCTGGGGAACTTTGCACATAAGTTGAGGTTTGAAAAATCGGGGTCATAATTGCCCCTGTAGATGGGTCTGGATTCACACCGGCATGAATCACTTTTGTTCCAAATTTCATAATGGCTAAAACTATTATTGCTAAATACTTACTTCAATGATAACAAACTGAGCTAATGTAAATAAATTTCCTAATTTCGACCCAGATTTACTTTAAAAATGCCTAAAAAAGAGTCCTATTTAAAACGGATTAAAGATATTCATTTACAAAACCCCGCCATTGCTTTCTCTTTTTTGTGGGTTTTGGTGGTTCCCACCCTGGGTAGCAGCTTGCTATTAAAGGGATTATACACCAATGGCCTTGATTGGAACAAGTATGATCTTTATGCTCCGGAAATAATAATCGGGCTAACCTTAACAGGTGCCTTATTAATGGGGCTTGCCATTACTCCTACTACCATCCTGGCTATTGCGACTGGATTTCTTTGGGGTTGGAAGGCTTTTTTGCCTTTAGTAATCGCCTACGCTATGGCCAGTCTGATGGGTTATTTTTTGGGAAAAAGACTTGGGCAGAACAGTTTGGAAATCATTTTAAGCAACTATCCAAAAGCTGACCGGCTCATCCAAGATAAAAAAGGGAAATGGGGAAAACTGATTTTTTATATCAGAATCAGCCCAGTAATCCCTTTTGCCCTTTCTAATCTTCTTTTTGCATTGTTAAAAACCGGCTGGAAAAATGTTTTGGTATATGGCACTTTGGGAATGTTACCCAGAACGCTAATGGCTTTCACCTTGGGTACCTATGCAGAATCTTTTATTCAAGCATTTGAGGGGCAGGAAAACAATGGACAAATCCTTATTTTAATTTCCCTGATGATATTGAGCCTTTGGGGGATTTTCCGTTTTTTCAAGAAGAAATCCCCAACCAAAAAGGTAAAAGGTTAAGGCATGCCTCTATTTGGAATGCGGTTGGATAACATCCAAATAGGTTAATAAGAGTAAATTATTTAGTTGGATATTTGGCTAAGGGTATAGAGAAAAGCTTCACAACCTTTTCCTTGATCGCAACATATTTTTGCCTACAAAAAATTGCATTTAATCAACACTGAATTTACAAAAAACTGATCATGCCCCTACTCATCAATTAGAACCTTTCCCTATATCTGATTTAATAAACTCTTCCAACTTATTCCTGTATTTCCCCATATCCTTTTCATATACGGGGTTCCAACCTTCTTTTTCCGGGAAGGTATCCATATGCAAGGTTTGGGTTGGAAAGGCAAAATTAACGCCTAGTTTTTTTGCTAGTTTTACTATTTGGATTAGCACTTCATGTCTTGCATGCAATTCCTGAGGCCATGTTGGTACTTCAAAAAAGATATAAAACATGATATCCAAGCTATATGCGGACATGTTATTAAAATACACATTGTAATAATCTTTTCTGGTATTTGGGTGATTGACAACAATCTCCCTGAGTCCTTCCACAAAAATATTGATCAATTCCGGTGGCGTATCATAGGTAATAGTAACGGTGGAATAAAATCTTCTATAATGCCTCAAACCATGGTTATCAATGGTGGCATCTGCAATTTTCCCATTAGGGATATACATCAGGGAATTTCGGAAAGTCCTGACCCTAGTAGATCGGAACCCAACCTCCTCCACAGTACCATCCACATCCCCACTGGTAATCCAATCCCCCACTTGAAAAGGCTTATCAATAAAAATCATGATGGATCCAAAGAAATTTTTGATGGTGTCCTGGGCTGCCAATGCAAATGCCAAGCCCCCAATGGATAAACCGGTAAGAAATGGAATGATATCCAATTGCAGTCCATCCCGGAGAATAAAAAGGGAACCTATGATGATGATAAAGGCTTTTAAGGTTTTCCTCACCAATGGGACCAATTGATCATCCAGGTTGGAGTGGGTTTTTTCAGCCTGCCGTTCAAAGTATGCCGACAAAACATCAGCTAATTTGTAAAAGACGATGGTAATAATAAATGGCTTTGCGGCATTGAGTATTATGGTAATCCAGGAAACAATTTCTATAGGGAGCTGAAGGACCCGGATGAAAATATCCAGCAGCAAAACGATCAAATAAATACTGACAATTCTAGCAACAGGAAGCAGGTATTTTTCCGCCACTTTCCCATAACCAAACCTTTCCAATACATAAAAGAGTACCCGATCAACAATAAAGGTAAAAAGCTTATGTGCACTAAAGACAAATAGCACCAAGATAAAGATCCCTACCAACTGCCACAAATGAAGCCCTAAATACTCCTCATGGCCAATTTGCGGTAAGAGGTTCAACAATTTATCTGTCCCATATGGATAAGTTTCCTTGTGGAGTTGATCGATTTGGGAAACGGTAAATTTAGAAAATTTCCATTGTTGTCCATCCTTCTCCAAAAACACCCTGGGTAGGCGATTTGAATCAATAAAGAATTTGCTTTGAAAATTACGAGTGGAGTCCACATAATTCGGATCATTAGGCACTTCATCCATCTCCACATACACCCCCATCCCATCAATGATCTGTTTTAGTTTTACGGCCAACTTTTCAGGACTCCCTTCAAAACCCGAAGGGAGATTAAGGGTTTTTGAGGCTATTTGGGGGTGATAGTGATCCTCTTGTAAATTATAAAAAAAGGTTAATGTCGTATGATAAGGTGAAGTCAAATTCTGATACCTCACCGTATCCGATAACAAAGGAGCAGGCATGGAAGTATTTTCCTGAGCTTCTGATAATGATGCCAGGGCCAAAAATAGCCCCAAAAAAAACAAACGAAGATTTATTTTCATTTCAAACATTTATTATCCTTTCGTTTCCCCAACCATTATTATTGCCAATATTCAACAGTTATTAAAGTGGCATTTTATAGGCGGCAAACTGGTTTTGGTTGACGGCGTATATACTATATTCGTTTTTGCTTCCTGAATATTTCACTTCCAATTTATTTTTACCACTGATCGGGCGGGTATTGAGCAATTCACCCTCAAGGTTATATAAGTATATGAACTCCTGAACCTTGTCAATAATAACAAAAATGTTTTTATCAGAACCAAAGGAGAAAAACTGGAATTCCAAATCATCTGACACCATATTTTTCTCAAACAATTCCTCCTGTTCGGCATTTAAAACCGATACTTTATTGTATTCATGAACCACATATAAATATTGGTCCTCGGATTGGTCTTTTACTAAACTAAAATGAGTGTTTTTGTCCGGACGAACCAGCTGGTTCCTATAGGTCAACTCTCCTCTAAAGTTTACCTTGACCACTTCTCCTTCTTCGGAAATGGTGGCCAGCTGGGTTTCTCCTTCATCCCCTCTTTGAATAAGAACATAATCGGTACTGATCCCCTCCCCCAAGTTCACTGGCCCGCCAGTTTGCAACTGTCCCCTCCTGTTCATCAGGTAAAGCTCTCCGTTTTCATTTAAAGCTATCATAAAATCCCCAATTCCGGAAAGCCGGTGATGGGCAGGCTTTGCTGCTAATCTTCCTGAGGTTTTTCGCGGGGTCCAGCCATCCAGGTTATTTCCCCTTTTATCAAAGATATATAAATTACCATTGGATAAGGCGACAAAATAACGGTAATCCCGGGTATTATTATAATCCACCAAACTCATATGGGTTAGTTTCTCACCTTCTGGCAAACGAATCGGATACCCAGGCAAAGCTTCTCCTAGTCGGTCAAATGCATAAATGGCTTTTTCGGTGGCAAATAACACCTGAAGTTTTCCATTTTTGTAATAGTCTATTTGATAAACATCACCTACTATGGGACTGTTGAGGCCCTTATCAAAAATCCTCTCCCCTTCATCATTGAAAAAATGAATTTGGTTCATTTCATCCTGAACCAAAAAATCTGTGCTTTTATCATTAAAATTTTCAATGGCCTGAGGACCGTAGGTCAAAGATTCACCAAAATGAATGGACATACTTTTGGCAAGTAATATATCTTGCACCGATTTTATGGGGTCCAGGTTATACCCCAGCTCCAGGTTCATATATTGATGATCATTGATCTCACTTAATTGCAAAGCTACCAAATCAATGGACTTTAACTGAGGGGCATATTTTTGTAGCAATGCCTGCCATTCCGGGGTGGTAACTTGCAATATGGTATTCCAAAAACGTGGAATATTGATGATAAAATTAAACCCTGCATTTTTTGAAATACCATCTAAAAAGCGCCTTTGGTCTAATGACCTGCCCCAAGTATTGTCATTATAAACATCATCTAAAAACACCTTAATGGCCTTGATATTATTACTCATAACCAGCATATCCTCATAACCCGTTACAAATGTCCTGGGAAAACCGATAAACTGCCCTTCAAACAAATGCCCGGGAAATTCCGGAAGGTTAATCATAAATACTTCATTGTCCTTATAGTAATCACTGATCACCCGGCTGGAATCCCCTTGATTCATTTCTAAACTAAAAGCTTTCAAGGTATTGATCTGCTCCTTCAAATTAACGGATTTCATTATCAGGATTTTGTCGGCCTCCATATTAGGCATTCCTTCCAGGGTCAAATAGCCAATTTCCCCTGTCAGATTTTTCATAAACCCTTTGTTGAGGACATGTTTTTCTATTTCACCTTTAAGGGTGTTCTTTTGTTCAAATGCATGGTTGTAAATGGCTTTCACTTGACTTGGATCAGCTACATTATATTGGTAATATAAGGCCGTCCTATTGGAAATATAATTGCTAAACAAGCTCCCTCCTCCTGATTCTGAAGTGGTAAAATCCATTGGCTCGCCATCCAGGTAAAAAGTAAAACCATCCAAAAACACCTTATTTTTGGCAAATTTCAGGTCAAGGTTGGCGGCCATATTATGTTGGGAAAAATCCTGCACAAATTCCAGATCATTTTCACGAGTTATCCCCTGGACAAAAGCTGCCACCCCTTTACTTCCCATCCGGAATACCCCCAACTTATCTTTGGGAACTGAGCTCGAGTTATAAAGCTCCTTATAAGTATCTTTAAAACTGTTGATTTTTTCAGATTTTACATGCCTTACGGCCTCCTCAATCAAAAAGGAATTATAGCTTGCCACCAAAACATTGCCCAACAGGGCATAGCTCAGCGCAGTTTGCTGGTCCTTATCCTGGTATTCGAAAATAGTTTCTCCACTATAATTCCGGGAATTTATTTGACCATTTCCCTGGGATTTAGGCTGGACGGATTTTAAAAATGCGGTATGCTTTTGATTTTTAAATCCTACCAAAAATAAAAAGTCAAATTCTGATTTGGCAGTGGGGTGCAATGAAACGATAAATTGGTGGCCACTGAGGGCATTTTCCAATTCCCCGGATGCCCCAGTAAGACTGTCCAAAGCCCCTAGCTGTTTTTCCACCCCTTTAAGAGAAGGAACATCTGACAACCTTCCCCAAATAGGTTGACTAACAAGCTGATTCCAAACATTTACCGGCTCGGAAGTTTCAAATACAAAAATTGCATCGGAACCAACCAAATCAGCAGCATCCAATTGTCTGGTAAAAAAGGAAGACCTATAAAATAAATAGCCTGCAAGGCCAAGGATGATTACCAAAACAATCACCAATATTCGCTTGATCATATTCACCGGAGCATTTTCATTTTATCTTAAATCGACGTAAAATAAAAACATGCATTTGTACTTTCAAATTATCCTATAGGCAAAAAAACAAAAAATCCCGGCCTTTCAACCGGGATTTTCAATGTTATTACTTTTCAAGTAAGGATTATTTGCTGGCAATGTTTTCCAATACACCCATTACTTCTTTTACGTGAGATCTTGAAGTTTCCAACAAGGCTTTTTCTTCCTCGTTCAGATCCAGTTCGATCACTTTTTCAACTCCATTCTTACCAAGGATAACAGGAACACCAAGGTAACAGTCATCGATACCGTATTCGCCATCCAGTTTAATGCACACTGGGAATACTCTTTTTTGGTTTTTGATGATGGATTCCACCATTTGTGCAGCAGCAGATCCTGGGGCATACCATGCAGAAGTACCCATCAGTTTCACCAATTCACCGCCACCAAATTTGGTCCTTTCGATGATGGCATCCAATTTATCCTTTGCGATCAGTTCAGTAACAGGGATACCCGCTACTGTAGTATATCTTGGGAGAGGAACCATGGTATCACCATGACCACCCATTAAGATTGCTTGGATTTCTTTGGGAGAAATGTCCAATTCCTCAGCTATAAAAGCCCTGTATCTAGCAGTATCCAAAATACCCGCCATTCCCAATACTTTGGTTCTTGGCATTTTTGAAGTTAGATGAGCCTGGAAGGTCATCACATCAAGAGGGTTGGAAACTACTACGATGATGGCCTCTGGAGAATGCTTGATCACATTTTCTGTCACCATCTTCACGATACCGGCATTGGTTTCGATAAGATCATCACGAGTCATCCCAGGTTTACGAGGCAATCCGCTTGTAATGACCACCACATCAGAGTCTGCAGTTTTGGAGTAATCATTGGTGCTGCCCACAGTTTTGCTATCATAAGCATTGATTGGGGCTTTTTGCCAAATGTCCAAAGCTTTCCCTTCAGCTACGCCTTCTTTAATATCCACCAAAACAATTTCTTCGGCGATTTCTCTGTATGCCAACACATCGGCGCAAGTTGCACCTACGTTACCAGCTCCAACTACGGTTACTTTAGTCATGATTTATGATTGATTTTTAATTTGAATTGAACTTTTGAAAAGCTCCGCTAAGATATTAAACAATGCCTATTTAATAAAGCAATATCCTGATTTGTTGATGGATTTCGCCCTGATTTTTAACCACCAAAAAGCATTTACGCAACATTTGCACAAAAAACGGCTTCACAACCCACCCAAAAGCTATTTTTTATATGCTTCCTTCTTTCAAAAAAACAACTAAATTTTGCCCCTTATCCTAATTCGCAATCAACCTACTCAAACATTTGTCTTAGATTAAAGAAGCCAAAAGAATTTTGGTAAGCTGAAAAAAGTTGGTTATTATTTTTATTATAAAACTCGGCCAGGGAATCCAGCATTTTGGCTTTGATCCTGGGACTGCTGTCAAAAACCTCCTGGATAGCGTAATTGGGAATAACCACCAATTCAGCTTCTTCAGACTCCACTAATGCAGTGTAAATTCTTTTTGCATCCTGTAAAAGGGAATTTTCCCCAAATGCCACTCCTTTCCTTACCTTTAAGATGGTTTCAAAGTTATCTTTAATATCAATATTTAAGGTGATTAATCCTTTTTTGACAATGTACAAAGCCTGACTGGGGTCATTTCTAAAAAAAACCACTTCTCCCCTAAGGTATTTACGGTAATGAATGGCGGATAAAAAATGGTACATCTCCGAATACATCAACTTATTGAAAAATTGGGTTTTAGATAAAAAATCAAATAATTCCAATTCCGATTCACTGTAAGTTCTTTTAAAAGGATTAAGCATCTTCAGCTATTTTTGTTTTATATATAACACAGTATTGGTCGCAGATGTAAGTTTAAAACGGTCATCCACCCTGTATCCCATGACCCAAGCAATCTCTCCATTGGCAGTACACAGTACCCTTACCTTTCTTTTCTGAATAAGGGGTACCTTCAAATCTATCAAAAAATCACTTATTTTTTTAAATTTTCTCATCCCTAATGGCCGGAATTTATCCCCTTCCTCCCATTTTCTAAGTAATAAGGGGAACTTCAGTTTATCCCGGTCAAGCATGGCATTATGTGGATTGTTGTCCAATTCATCCATTTCCCTCAGCACCATAAGGTCATAATAATTGTCCCCAACTTCAAACCCAAAATCGGTCTTATCAATTTGAGTGGGCAGAGTTTCTTTTGATTTTTCACCCAAATAAATGTATTCCCGGTCCAAATTGACCAAATAGCCCTCAGAGAAAAAACTTTTCCCCGATTCTCCAAGGGAAATACTAGTCAACAGATCATCCATCTGGGAAGCATTAAACCCAAATTCCCTAAGCCAATAAAACAACAGAGACTTTTGCCCAGGAACGTTTTCCAATACCTTGGCAGGAAGGCACTGGAAATCCCCTTCCCTAACCAAATGTTCATTTAACCATTGTTCATACAAATAAAAAAAAGCCTTGCCTCCATCTTTTAGTCGGGTAAAACTCTGACTCAAGTTTTCCAATGCCATTGGGTCAAACTTTTTTATCAATGGCAAAACTTCATTTCTTAAAAAATTCCGTTTGTAATCACTTTTGGCATTAGAGCTGTCTTCCCGCCAAGCCAGTTTTTCTTTTGCAGCAAACCCCTCCAATTGGGCCCTGTCAAATGTAAGTAATGGTCTGATTATATTGCCTCTTACCTCTGCCATACCGAATATTCCATCAATGCCTGTCCCCCTTAACAAGTTAAGAAGAATGGTTTCCAATTGATCATCGGCGTGATGGGCAACCAATATTCCATCCATATGGTGTTCTTTCGCCAATTCTCCAAACCATTGGTATCGAAGGTCCCTGGCTGCCATCTGGGTAGAAATTCCTTTTTCAGCGGCAAAGGCTTTGGTTTCCATTTTATTTACAAATACCTCCACCCCCCATTCAGATGCTAATGAGCGGACAAAGGCCTCATCTTCATTGCTTTCCTCCCCTCGTAATCCAAAATTACAATGGGCCATCGCAAAAGGAATCCCTCCTAGCTTAAGCAATTTGGCCAAGCATACACTATCCAAACCACCGCTGATAGCGAGCAGGTACCTTTTTTCAGTATCCAAAAGATTTTTTTCTCGTATATGACGGATAAACTGTTCAAGCATGAATCAAAAGTACCATTTTTGATTAATTTTGCCGTTGATAAAAGGGATAATGCAAAAAAAGAAATTCACATACTTTCTATTTCTATATTTTATTAGTTGGGGAATGTCAAGTGCCCAAACCAGTGGCACTTCGGCTAATAATCAGTTGGAAATCATCCAGGCAGAAAGCCTCCGGGGTGGCCGTGGTTTTGAGCGATTGATCAAGGATGTGATCATGAAGCATCAAAATTCTATGATATACTGTGATTCTGCCCATTTTTACAGCCAGGAAAATATTGCCAAGCTTTTTGGAAATGTAAAAATCGAAGACCAAAAAGACCCGGTAACCACCACCAGCCATTACGCGGAGTATGACGGCAATACCAGGGTAGCCAAACTCAGAACTAATGTAGTCTTCAAAAATGAAGGAACAACCCTTTATACCAACTTCCTTGATTATAACCGAAACAATGGGATAGCCAATTATTTCAATTCCGGAAAAGTTGTGGATACCACGAATGTACTAACCAGTGAAAAAGGCCTTTACAACACCCAAATCGAAAAAATCACCTTTACGGAAGACGTGGTTCTGGAGAACCCAGAATATACTTTAAGATCCAATATCCTATATTATAAAACAGTCCCTAAGACGGCAGAAACTGAAGGCATTACCAATATCATTTCCAAGGAAGGCAATAAGTTGAATGCCAAAAAGGGAAGTTTCTATGATACCGAGAAAAAGATTTTCAGGTTTTTTGAGGGCGAGGTAGATTCAGAAGAATCTAGGGTAATGGGAGAAACCCTCTATTATGATGAAAATAAAAAGTATTACGAAGCCCAGAAAAATGTAAGTATCTTTCACAAGGAAAGGAAAGTGGAAATTTTCGGGGAAGAAGGGAAATACTGGGAAGAACGCAAATATTCCAAAGTTTATGGTAATGCTTTGGTTCAGAAATATTTTGAGTCTGACACGCTATACATGATCGCAGACACCCTGATTAGCCAAGACAGTGAAAAAGCTTCCATTCGATATTTGAAGGCATTTGCTAATATGCGATTGATAAAAGGGGATTTAGCAGGAAGAGCTGACTCCACAGTTTACCATTATTCGGATTCCACCATTTACCTTTATGATGACCCCTTATTATGGAACAATGACAGCCAAATTTCTGCTGACAGCATCCATTTCCTAATTGCCAATGAAGATATTGACAAAGCTTTTTTAAGAAAAAATGCTTTTGCCATAACCACAGACACACTTAAAAATTATAACCAAATAAAAGGACGGGAAATGACCGGGCATTTTACTGAAGGGGATCTGACCCGTCTGGATGTGGAAGGCAATGGGGAATCCCTTTATTTTGCTCTGGAAAATGATACCACAATGAAAGGCCTCAACAAATTATTATGCGGTAAAATCTTCATGCACTTTGAGGATGGCGAAGTAGTGAAAATTAATCATACTGTAAAACCGGAAGCCTCGTTTACCCCAACCTTTATGATTCAAGAGGAAGAAACCAGATTAAAAGGTTTTGATTGGCGGGTAGATGAAAGGCCTACAATGGAAATTATCAGGAATTGGAGAACTCCAGTCAGAAAAGAGGCAGATCCATTTAATTTTTTCCTGGAGCCAGATGTAGTTATACCCTACCCTGACCATGAAAAAATCCAGCGTTTTTTGTGAAAGGATTCGAAAATCAAAGCTTAATATCCAAAGTCTTACAAAGATTTTTTACAAAGAGATCGAAGAAACGAATAATTTTAAAAAAAATTTTATTGAGCTTAACATTTTTTAACCCTGAATCCTTTAAAAGAAGGAATCAAATCAGTATTTTTATTCGTATATAATTTTGACAGTTAATCCATTTAAAGAAACACTTATTGGTCAAACATATACATGAAAAATTTTTTATCGCTATGTGCCATTATTTTTATGTTGCTTCAGTATACAGAAACTGAAGCCAGGCAGGTGCGTGTGCTTAGCGAGAACATCACTTTTAACGGAAAAATCAATTCTACCCAACGGAAATCCGTAATCCTTCAAAATGAATCCTCAAAAGCCAAAGAATACGTTTTGAAATTTATGAGGGGAAACATCGGCTCCTCACAGGACATCAAGGTCTGCATTGGTGACCAATGCTATGACCCGAGAAAGGATTTGGCCAAAATAAAATTAAACCTAGAGCCAGGGGAAATTTTCACCGACCTATACATAGAGTTTGATTTGGGCATTACAGAAACAAAAGGCACATTTGACCTCCACTTTTCCAATCCAGATAACTTAAGAGATGTATTTCTTATTGAATCGGTATACGAGGTATTTTCCCCAAGTGGCTCCGAAAGTGAAGTGGACCATGAATCCATTTCATTGGGAAGTGTTTATCCTAACCCAAGTTATAGAACCGCACAAATTGATTATAAAATCAAAGATCCCAATGCCAATATCAAGTTGGTTATCAACAGTTTTATAGGAAATTTCATTGATGAATACACTCTCTCCCCAGAGCAAAACACCCTATTGATCAACGTTAACGATTATAATCCGGGAGTTTATTTTTATACCTTAATTGTTGACAGCAAAAATATCGTCACCAAAAAACTCGTTGTCAAGAAATAATTCCTATTCATGCAGGACAACAAAATTTGAAACCCAGTCTATTTCCATTATATTTGCAGATTGAAAAATGATGAAGAGAAGAATTACGCATATACTGTTCCTTATTACCCTTTTGGCCCTGGGCGCTTGTGGGAAGTTCTATAAGTTGGAAAAAAGCACCAACTGGGATGAAATCTACGAAGCCGCCAATGAGTACTACCAGGAGGGGGAATACAACAAGGCCATTATCCTTTACGACAAGGTGATGCCGGTTATTCGGGGAAGTGAGCGTTCTGAGTTGGCCCAATTCAACTATGCTTATGCTCATTTCCGAATGAAAAGATACCTCGAGGCAGCGGGCTATTTTAAAACTTTCTTTCAAAGTTATAACCGGAGTCCATTAGCAGAGGAGGCTTTATTCATGCATGCATACTCCCTGTATAAAGATGCTCCAGACTATAACTTGGACCAATCAAGCAGTAAGGAGGCTGTTTCAGCCATCCAACAATTTATCAATAGGTTCCCCAAATCGGACTCTTATGAAAGAGCACTTTCGATGATAGAAGACCTTCAAAGCCGTTTTGAAAAGAAAGCTTACGAGGAGTCCAAAATGTATTACAGGCTTACCGAAGGGCTTTTCCCAGGCCAATTTTACCTAGCCTGCATCGTTAACTTCCAAAATTTTGCAGAAACTTACCCCAATAGTGAGCACAATGAGGAATTAGCTTATAAATTGGTAGAGGTTAGTTCCGCATATGGAGAAAGGAGCATTTTCTCCAAAAAAGAAGAAAGGCTCAACCAGGCATTGGAATTTGGAGAAGAGTTTAAAAGAAAGTATCCGGAAAGCGAATACCTGAGCAAGGTGAACAACTTGATAAATGAAACAAAAGCAGAACTTACTTCGCATAGAAAGATAAAAACGGAATACGAAGAACGTACCGCAGCTGCAAAAAAAGCTGCGGAAGAGGCCAAAAAGAAAGAAAGCCTTGTGGATTCCGAACAGATGTACTAATAAATAAGCAAAACTATTAATTGAATCATATGGCAGTCAATCCATCCATCATTACCCGGGATCTGGACAAGGTCGCAGAAATCTCTGGCAATATTTATGAGTCCATTCATATTGTTTCCCAAAGGGCCAAACAAATCTCTCTGGCCAATAAGGAAGAATTGAACAACAAACTTTCTGAATTTGCCTCCTCTGTAGACAACTTAGAAGAGGTTTTCGAAAACAAGGAGCAAATTGAAATCTCCAAGTTTTATGAAAGAATGCCAAAGCCAAGCACATTGGCAATGGAAGAATTCATGGAAGGAAAAGTTTATTTCCGATACCCTGAAGAAGAAAATACTGAAGAATAATCCCCATGCAACTGAAGGGGAAACGCATATTACTTGCAGTAACGGGCAGCATTGCTGCTTACAAATCAGCACACCTGACCAGACTATTGGTCAAAGAAGGAGCAGAAGTACAAATTATCATGAGTACTTCTGCTCTTGATTTTATCACTCCACTGACTTTATCCACCCTCTCCAAAAGGCCTGTATATCAAAAATTCCAAATCAAAGACACTGGAGAATGGAACAACCATGTTGATTTAGGACTTTGGGCAGATTTATTTTTGATAGCCCCACTGAGTGCCAGCACCCTTTCCAAAATGGCTAATGGCAATTCAGATAATTTATTAGTTGCCACTTACCTTTCGGCAAGATGTCCGGTAATGGTTGCACCAGCCATGGATTTGGATATGTACCAGCACCCTGCCGTCAAAGCCAATCTACAAACCCTCAGGCAATATGGAAACCACATCTTGGATGCAGAAAGCGGGGAGCTTGCCAGTGGTTTAAGCGGGCAAGGGCGAATGATGGAGCCAGAAAATATCCTGGAAGCTATCATTCAGCATTTTTATTCAAAATCCGACTTTAAAGGAAAAAAGGTTCTTATTACCGCTGGCCCAACCCAAGAGCCTATTGATCCTGTCAGGTATATTGGTAATCACTCCAGTGGAAAGATGGGGCTTGCCATAGCAGAAGAAATGGCAACCAGGGGCGCTCAAGTAGATCTTATTCTAGGCCCCAGCCAAGTGAGTACCCAACACCCAAATATCCGGACCATTCCAGTCACTCATGCCCAATCAATGTACGAGGCAGCAAAAGAAAGGCATAATGCGGCAGATATATGCATTTTTGCAGCAGCTGTGGCTGACTATACCCCTGCTCTTCCCGCTAAAGAAAAAATGAAGAAGAAAGCAGATGACATGTCCATTGCATTGAAAAAGAATGTGGATATCGCTGCAAACTTGGGCCAGGAAAAATCCTCTCATCAACTTCATATTGGCTTTGCCCTGGAAACACAACAGGAGGAGGAAAATGCAAAAGGCAAATTGGCCAAGAAAAATTTTGACATGATCATCCTTAACTCCATGAACGACCAAGGTGCCGGTTTTAAACATGACACCAACAAAGTGACTTTTTATTATCCATCAGGGGAAAAGGACGTTTCTGAATTGCTTCCCAAAAAAGAAATTGCAGCTCTTATCGCATCAGCAATCAAAAAAATAAGCACAAAAAGCTAAGCCAAACAATAATTATTATCTTTATGCTGAAGATTTAAACCTTATGAGAACCAGCATTATTGCCATTTTCGCCTTTTTATTCATTTTTCAACTTCAGGCACAGGAATTAAATTTTACCGTAACCATTAATAGTGACAGGGCACGAACCCAGGAAAGGGACATTTTTGAACAAATGAAAAGTTCATTTGAACAATTTCTTAATGGTAGAAGTTGGACGGATGATCAATTTGAACCCCTCGAAAGGATAAAAGGAAATTTACTAATTACCATCAACAACATGCCCAGGGTTGGTCTCTTTGAGGCAACCGTACAGGTACAGGCGGTACGCCCCATTTATGGCGCCAGTTATGAAACCCTTTTGTTTAATTTTGTTGACAGGAACTGGACTTTTGAATTTGTTGAATCCCAGCCTATGGAATTTAACAGATATTCCCATCTCAATAACATCACCTCCCTTTTGGCCTATTATGCTTATATAGTCTTGGGGGTTGATTATGACTCCTTTGCCCTAGAAGGAGGAGAACCTTATTTTGAAATTGCCAATAATATCGTCTCCAATGCCCAACAATCAGGCAGGCCCGGCTGGAATCAAAACCCAAGTGATAGAAGGAACAGGTACTGGTTAATTGATGAATTGTATAGTTCGCAAACCACCCGGGGAGTCCGTGAGGCCATTTATCTTTACCACCGTATGGGCATGGATCTATTGACCAATGATCGGGAAAAAGCCTATCAAAACATCCTTGAAGCCCTTAAAAAGCTGGAGGAGGTCAACCGTGTACAGCCCAGCAGTATTTTGACTATTACCTTTATGGATGCAAAATCTGATGAATTAGGAAAGGTATTACAAAATGCCCCGGACAGCATCCAGGCTGAGGCCAAGGACATTCTCCTTAAAATTGACCCCAACAATGCCCAAAAATACCAGGATATCCTTAAGGGATAATGGGTTTTTAATTAGTTTTACCTTCCATCAACAAAAAGATTTTCTTTATGCTGAAGAACCTGAGCATTTCCAATTATGCACTGATTGAATCCTTGGAAATGGCCCCTTCCCAAGCCCTGAATATGATCACTGGGGAAACCGGTGCCGGAAAGTCCATCATGTTGGGAGCTGTCGGTTTATTGCTAGGTAACAGGGCAGATACCAAAGCCCTTTTTGATGCTTCCAAAAAATGTATCATTGAGGGTGTTTTTGATATAGGAAATTACGGACTAGAAGATTATTTTGACAAAGAAGATCTGGACTTTGAATCCTCCTGCATCATCAGACGGGAAATCGCCCCCTCTGGAAAATCCAGGGCATTTGTCAATGACACCCCTGTCAAATTAGAGATCCTCAAAACCCTGGGGAAAGCCCTAATGGACATCCATTCACAACATGACAATTTACGCTTAGGTGCTGGTGACTTCCAATTGGGATTAGTGGATGCATTTGCAGGAACCCATTCTGAAAAAGAATCCTATGCGCAGGCATTTAAAAATTTCAGAAAGTCCAAAAAAGCCTTTGAGAACCTCCAGGCCGAGGCTGCAGCTTTAAGAAAAGAAGCCGACTTTAACCAGTTCCAATTGGAAGAACTATCTGCATTACAATTACAGGTAGGAGAGCAATCCGCATTGGAAAGTGAGCAGGAAATCCTGGACAATGCCGAAGAAATAAAATCCAAAATCCATGAAAATCTTGATCTGCTTCATGGGGAACAATTGGGAGTCATCAATCTTTTGATGCAGGTCAATCAGGGCTTTCAGCATCTGCAAAAATTCAGTCCCCAGTTTGAAGAACTCTACGAACGCTTTAACAGTGTCTGCATTGAAGTAAATGACATTGGAGCCAGCCTGGAGGAGGAAGACGGGAAAATCGAAGTGGATTTTGAAAAGCTGGAAGAAATCAGGGAAAGATTAAGCAAAATCTATCAACTACAGAAAAAGCATGGCGCCCAATCTGTTGAGGAATTGATGGATATTGAAAAAGAGCTGGCAGACAAAGCATTCCAAGTAGACCATCTTGATGATGAGTTGGAAAGGCTCCAAAAAGAGTTGGAAGCTGCTGAAAAGGATTTGCAGAAAAAAGGGCAGGAATTATCCCAAAAGAGAAAATCCATTTTTAAGGCCTTTGGAAAGCAAATCACTGATTTATTGGCTGAATTGGCCATGGAAAATGCCAGCATTGAAATAGACCATCAACTGACGGCCCCTTCCCCCTCAGGAATTGATGAAATAGAAATCCTATTTTCAGCCAATAAAGGGATACGGCCACAAGCTATCCGTCAAGTAGCTTCCGGAGGAGAATTTTCCAGGTTGATGTTTGCTATCAAATATATCATGGCAGATAAAATCGCATTGCCCACCCTTATATTTGATGAAATAGATACGGGAATTTCAGGTGAAGTGGCATTGCAAATGGTCAAGATGATGCAGCAAATTGCCAGGCAACACCAAGTCATCTGTATCAGCCATCTCCCTCAGGTAGCCGCCAAAGGGGATAGGCATTACTTTGTTTTTAAAGATAATAGTTCCGAAAAAACAATCAGTAAAATCCGGCCCCTGGAGGCTGAAGAAAGGATTCAGGAAATAGCGAAAATGATCGCTGGGGCCAATCCATCTGAAAGTGCCTTCAAAAGTGCCAAAGAATTACTGAGTGTATCCTAACAGGAACCATCAAGGAAGGGGTAAATATAGGAGGAAACCTTTGAATCAATAAATTTTCCTTATTTTTACCCCTCAATATTATGAACCAATATTAAAAAATCATACCATGCCTGAGAATCTACTCAAAGGAAAAAAAGGAATCATCACAGGAGCACTGGATGAAAATTCCATCGCCTGGAAAACAGCCCTGAAAGCAAAAGAGCAAGGAGCTAAATTTGTCCTTACCAATGCCCCCATCGCTATGAGAATGGGCGCTGTAAAAGAATTGGCCGAAGAGTGCGATACCATTGTCATCCCTGCCGATGCCACTTCTTTAGAGGATATCGAAAAACTTTATGATGAGGCTAAAGAATTTTTAGGAGGCAATTTTGACTTCTTATTGCACTCCATTGGAATGTCTCCCAACATCAGAAAAGGTAAAGCCTATGGCGACCTCAATTATGATTGGGCAATGAAATCTTATGATGTTTCTGCCATTTCATTCCACAAAATGATGCAGGTGGCTGAGAAAAAAGATGTAATGAACGAATGGGGTTCTATCCTGGCCCTTTCTTACATTGCAGCCCAAAGGGTTTTTCCATTTTATACTGATATGGCTGATGCCAAAGCACTTTTGGAAAGCATTACCAGAGGATTTGGATACAGGTTTGGAAAAAACAAAAAAGTAAGGGTCAATACCATTTCCCAATCTCCAACGATCACTACTGCGGGATCAGGAATTGGTGGATTTGATGCTTTCTTCAATTTTGCCCAATCCATGTCTCCCCTTGGCAATGCCTCTGCAGAAGCCTGTGCCGATTATATCGTGACCATGTTCTCCGATTTGACCAGAATGGTCACTATGCAAAACCTTTACCATGACGGTGGATATTCCAATACAGGTATCTCTGAAGAGATCATGGAAAAATTTGCCGATTTGAAATAATATCGAATAACCACATAGGAAGCAATAGGGCACATAAGAAGAACAAAAATTTAATGTCCTTTTGATAACCTATGTGGTTATTTCACTTCATACCAGAGCTGTACTAAGCCCGAGGGGTAAGCCACACTTTTTATCAACTCAATATCCTGCTCCGGCCTTCCATCCTTAAACAAACGGACTCCTTTTCCTACCAAATAAGGGATTACAGAAACAATCATTCGGTCAATCAATTTTTCTTTCAAAAGACCAAAAACAGCCTCTCCCCCACCATCACAGTAAATATCCATTCCTTTTTGACTTTTCAACTTACTAATAAGTTCTTTTAAACCTCCCCCATAAAACTCCACATCTTCATTTTTACCTTTTTGGTTTCGAGAAAGTACGAAGCATTTTTTATCCTTATGAGGAAAGGGAATATTAAAGGAAAGCAGCTTGTCATAGGTTTTCCTTCCCCAAATAACCGTATCCACATTCCGCTGGAAATCTTCATATCCATAATCCTCGCCAGGCACATCGACTTTATTCAAAAAATCAATATTGCCTTCATCTTTGGCAATGTAGCCATCCAAGCTCATGGCAATGTATAAAATGACTCTCCTGCTCATTTTTTATTAATTTGCTGCAAATGTCAATTTGCACTTATTGTGTTTTGGGAAGAAGAACCAATTAAAGTTATAAATATTTTATTAACAATAAATTAAAAAAAAATATCAATCCTAATTCCCTCCATTAATTACCTTGGATGCTATTTTGGGAGCTATTCTGTTCAACCAATACAATAATTTCACCTTTCCAACCCTAATTTCAGTTTCATCTTGAGCTAATCCTTTGATCATAATTCCCACCGCTTCCTCAGCGCTGATGGCCATTTTGGGCACTTTCCCATCATGCCAGGGCGTATCAACCACTGGCATCAATACTTCAATAATTTTTATTCCTGATTTTCCCAATTGCATCCTCAAAGTCTGGGTGAAAGAATGCAGACCTGCCTTGGTGCAATTGTAGATGGGATATTCCCTTTTTGGAGCATAGACTAAGCCTGAAGTAATATTGACAATTCCAGCATATTTCTTTTGCTCCAACAAGGGCAAAAAAAGCTTTGTTAACATGATCGGGGCTACCAAATTAGTTTGGATTTCCAACCCTGCTTTATCCTGCATTTGTTCATCCCTGGCAAAATGAGTCCTATGTACCAGGGCAGCATTATTGACCAACATATTACATTCTGGATGTTTTTCTTTTACCCATTCAAAAAGGTTTTTTCGGTCCAGGTCCAGAGAAAGGTCACAAGGAAAAATATCGGACCCTGGGATTTGAGCTTTTGCTTCCTCCAATTTCCCTTTGGATCTTCCACAAATCAATATTTTATTTTTCTTGGCCAAAGACTTGGCTAATTCCAAGCCAATTCCAGAACTTCCTCCTGTGATTAAAATGGTGTTGTTTTGTAGGTTCATATCTGCTTTTTTTTGCAATTTGACTCCAACTCACTCCAAAAGCATTAACCTGGGTTAACAAGCCCCATTTTCCTGCGAATACGACTCAGGGCTACAGGAGTAATGCCAAGGTAAGAAGCAATTAAATGTTGCTTCACCCTGTTTTCAAGCCCAGGATATTCTTGTAAAAAAATCCTATATCGCTCTTCGGCAGAAAGCTGCAAAAATTCCCTTTCCCGCTTTTCTTTTTTCATATAGCCTTTGGTGAGGACACCAATCAAAAAGTCCTTCCAGAGGTGATAATCCTCATATAGTTTCAGCCATTTTTGAAAATCCACTAAAATTAATTCAGCATCCTCCAAAGCTTCAATATTGAAAAAAGAGGGACTATTCAGGTGCATTGCAGTGTAGGCAGAAAGGAAAGCACCTTCCTGAAAAAAGCTTTTGGTCACATAGTTACCTTGGACATC
Organism: Echinicola jeungdonensis; assembly: GCF_030409905.1. Taxonomy (NCBI): domain Bacteria; kingdom Pseudomonadati; phylum Bacteroidota; class Cytophagia; order Cytophagales; family Cyclobacteriaceae; genus Echinicola; species Echinicola jeungdonensis. The sequence goes on along the minus strand of NZ_JAUFQT010000001.1, from coordinate 2,494,986 downwards.
AGAATAAAAAATGCGGAAAACGCCCTGCTCCACAAAACCAAAATATTTAGGTATCTGGCCTTCCCTGATCCATAGGTCCCCTTTTTCCAAATGTACCCTATGACAGATGGCATCCAATTTCAAGGCTTCTTCCTCGGGGAGAGGAATAATAGAGCGAATGGTTTTGATTAAGGTTTCGTTCATGACTCTTAAAATAAAAAAATGTTATTACAATTTTTGAAAATAAAAAAACGGAGCCCTTTCGGACTCCGTCTTCAACTAATCATATCAAAGGTAAACTAAATTACTTAGAGATTTGCTCTGCCAACCAATCTCCAACTTCTGAAGTGGAGTAAGATTTTTCACCTTCAGCAATATCTTCAGTTACTATGCCCTTTTCAAGAGAAAGGTTTACCACATCAGAAATAGCCTTAGCTTCTTCTGGCAAATTAAAAGCATATTCAAACATCATGGCAGCTGAAAGTACAGTGGCCAATGGATTGGCAATGTTCTTTCCGGCAGCTTGAGGATATGAACCGTGGATAGGCTCAAATAATTTTACATGGGTACCTAATGAAGCGGAAGGCATCAAGCCCATAGAACCACTGATCACACTGGCTTCATCCGTAAGGATATCGCCAAACAAGTTTTCGGTGATCAATACATCATAAGCTTTTGGCCATTGGATCAATCGCATGGCAACTGCATCTACGAATTCATATTCCACCTTAACATCCGGATATTCCGGTTCCAGTTCCTGAACTGTTTCTCTCCAAAGTCTGGAAGTAGCTAAAACGTTGGCCTTGTCTACGCAGGTTAACAGTTTTCTTCTTTTTTGGGCAAATTCAAAGCCCATTCTAGCCAATCTACTGATCTCTTCTTTGGTATAAATATTGGTGTCAAAGGCTTTGTCACCTTGTTCGCTTCTACCTCTTGGCTCACCGAAATAAATTCCGCTGGTAAGTTCTCTCAAAAACACCAAGTCAGTACCTTCTATTCTTTCCTTCTTAAGGGGAGATTTATGGATAAGGGAATTGAAAGTAAAAGTAGGTCTTACATTGGAAAACAGGCCCAAATTTTTTCTCATCTTCAACAATCCCTGCTCAGGTCTTACCTTAGCCTTGGGATCATTATCATATTTAGGATCACCAATAGCACCAAACAATACTGCATCCGACTTCATACAAATTTCATGCGTTGCATCTGGATAAGGATCCCCGGTTTTATCTATTGCTGTTGCACCAACAACAGCTTCATTAAAAGTAAATTCGTGGCCAAATTTCTTTCCAACAGCTTTAACCACTTTTACCGCCTGATCAATCACTTCAGGGCCGATACCATCACCGGGTAGCAGCGCTATATTCATTTCCATATAAATTTACGTTTTCTGATTTACGCGTATCGATTTGTTCTAAAATATTCAACATTTTTTCAGTAGCCATCATGGCAGCTACTGTTTGATCACTGTCCAAGCCTTTGGTTTTGAAAATTCTTCCATATTCCCAAGTGATAACGGTTTCCACAAAGGCATCAGTTTTTCCGCCTGGAGGAATACTTACATTAAAGTCCGTCAACTTAGGCAAAGTCTTGTTCAATGTTTTATAAATTTTGTGAAGGGCTTTCATAAAAGAATCAAATTGCCCATCACCGGAGGCATGTGCCCCATAATATTGGTCTTTGACCTTCAAACGAAGCTGCACCGTAGGTTTTAACCCTTTAGAATGGGCCATATGATACCCTTCTATGCTGATGTCCTTCTTGATGGAATTATTTTGAAGTACATCAGAAATGATATAGGGTAAATCCTCGGTGGTCACCCGCTCTTTGCGATCTCCCAGTTCGATGATCTTTTGGGTTACCTTGGAAAGTTCATCCGGTTCCAGGGAAATGCCCAGCTCCATAAGATTTTTGAGAATGTTTGCCTTTCCAGAAGTTTTGCCCAAGGCATATTTTCTTGTCCTGCCAAACCGCTCTGGAAGCAGATCATTGAAATAAAGATTTTTCTTATTATCACCGTCTGCATGAATTCCAGCAGTTTGGGTAAATACATTTTCACCTACCACTGGTTTATTGGAAGGAATATGCATTCCTGAAAACTGCTCTACCAATTTGCTGATACGGTAGATTTTGTTTTCTTGGACATTGAGCTTGAAATTGGTAAAATCCGTAATACAAGCCACAACACTTTCTAAAGGCGCATTTCCTGCCCTTTCTCCCAAACCATTGATGGTAGTATGGATTCCGGAAGCACCATTCGTTACTGCTTCCAAGACATTGGCAACAGCAAGGTCATAATCATTATGGGCATGGAAGTCAAAGTGCATTTCAGGGAATTTCCTGGTCACTTCATATAAAAATTCTGCTACTTGGCTAGGCTTCAGCAATCCCAAGGTATCAGGAAGCATCACCCTATTAATTTTTTGCACAGATAAAAAATCAATCAACCGGAAGGTATAATCCTTGGAGTTCTTCATTCCGCTGCTCCAATCCTCCAAATAAACATTGACGGCTATACCTTTTTCTGTGGCATAGTCAATACATTTGGCGATGGCTTCGAAATGCTCTTCCGGGGTTTTCCTTAATTGATGGGTCAAATGGTTTAACGACCCTTTTGTCAGTAAGTTCAGGACTTTGGCACCTGCCTTTGACAACCAGTCTACCGAGGCGGGAGTGTCTACAAAACCAAGTACTTCCACCCGGTCCAAGTAGCCTTTTTCAGCGGCCCAATGCGTGATTTTTTTCACCCCTTCTAGCTCCCCTTCAGAAACCCTGGCAGATGCCACTTCTATCCTGTCCACCTTCAGTTCCTCCAGCAGCAACTTAGCGATCTGAAGTTTTTCAGAAGGCAGAAAGGATACCCCTGAGGTCTGTTCTCCATCCCTCAGGGTGGTATCCATGATTTCTATTTGCTTATTAAGACGCATGTCCTATTCTTATCTTTTGTTAGCTTCGAATGAAACGATATCATCCTTGATGTTAAGGAGGTAATCGATGTCATCAAAGCCATTGATCATATTCTCTTTTTTGTAAGAGTTGATTTCAAATGATTCCTGGGTACCGGTAGAAAGCAAAGTAATAGTCTGCTTATGGATATTTACCTCCAGTTCAGTATTGGGGTCTTTTTCAATTTCTACAAAGATCTCTTCCAGGAACTCAGGTGTTACCGTTACCGGAAGAATGCCCACATTCAAAGCATTATTTTTAAAGATATCTGCAAAGAAACTTGAAACTACGCATCTAAAGCCATAATCATAAATGGCCCAAGCAGCGTGTTCCCTACTGGAACCAGAGCCGAAGTTCTTTCCTCCTACCAAAATTTTTCCAGAATAGGTAGGGTCATTAAGAACAAAGTCTGGCTTAGGATTCCCTTCACTGTCGTATCTCCAATCCCTGAACAAAGCTTCCCCAAAACCTTTTCTTTCTGTAGCTTTCAGGAATCTTGCTGGAATGATTTGGTCCGTGTCCACATTCTCAGAAGGCAATGGAACAGCGGTACTTTTTAATATAGTAAACTTATCGTAAGCCATTATTCGTCAATTTTTGCTAATGTTAATTCACGTGGATCGGTTACTTCTCCGGTGATCGCAACTGCCGCTACGGTCAAAGGACTGGCCAATAAGGTTCTGGAACCAGGTCCCTGACGCCCTTCAAAGTTTCTGTTGGAAGTAGAAACGGCATATTTGCCAGAAGGAATTTTGTCGTCATTCATCGCCAAACAAGCAGAACAACCTGGTTGACGCAGCTTGAAGCCAGCTTCTTCCAGAATTTCCACCAAGCCTTCTTCAATGGCTTTTTTCTCCACTTCTCTTGATCCGGGTACAATCCAAGCCGTGATATTATCGGCTTTTTTCTTGCCTTTCACGAATTCTGCAACCGCTCTAATATCTTCTATTCTTCCGTTGGTACAGCTACCCACAAAGACATAATCAATCTTTTTGCCTTTGATCGGTTCACCTGGTTGGAAGCCCATATAATCCAAGGACTTGATATAGGATTTTTTGACATTACCTTCCATACCTTCCACAGTTGGAATGATATCCTTGATTTTGATACCCATACCAGGATTGGTACCATAAGTGATCATCGGTTCAATATCCGAAGCATCATAGCTGTATTCCAAATCAAACTCTGCACCTTCATCGGTTTTCAGAGATTTCCAGTATTCTACTGCTTTATCCCAATCATCTCCTTTTGGTGCATGTTCTTTGCCTTTTAGGAAATTGAAAGTGGTTTCGTCAGGGGCAATCATTCCCCCTCTAGCTCCCATTTCAATACTCATATTACAGATGGTCATTCTGGCTTCCATGCTCAAGCTCTCTATAGCAGACCCTGCATACTCAATGAAATAACCAGTACCACCACTAGCAGAAATTTTTGAAATGATATAGAGGATGATATCCTTAGAGGTAACGCCTTCGCCCACTTCACCATCCACGGTGATTCTCATTCTTTTAGGCTTACTCTGCATGATACACTGAGAAGCAAAAACCATTTCTACTTCAGAAGTACCGATACCGAAGGCAATGGCGCCAAATGCACCATGGGTTGAAGTATGGCTGTCTCCGCAGACAATGGTCATACCGGGTTGGGTGATACCCAACTCAGGCCCAATCACATGGACAATCCCATGGTGATCCGTACCCAGATCGTGCAATTCGATCCCATACTTTTTACAATTTTCTCTAAGCTTTTCCACCTGCATGCGGGAAAGCTTGTCTTTGATTGTTTTATCCTGATCTATGGTAGGAACATTGTGATCAGGTGTGGCTACCGTTCTTTCCGGAAACAATACTTTGTTTCCACGGTTTTCAAGGTTTAGGAAGGCTACCGGGCTGGTTACTTCATGGATAAAATGCTTATCTATAAAAAACACGTCCGGCCCATCGGGGACTGACTTTACCACATGGGCATCCCATACTTTGTCAAATAAAGTTTTCTTTTCCATCGCTTCAATTATCAATCAACTAAAATTTAGAGTGGCAAAGGCCCCTGTTTCATAGGCCCTGCCCCTCTAAATGCTTTTATGGTATTGGAAGTTCCTTAAAGACAGTACTTTATATGAAAATATTTTCTTCAGGAGTCTTCCGGATCAGAAATGGATTAACTATTTTCTGGTCTAAGCTTACGTACAACCGCACCAGCTTTCCACATTTCTGAATCTCTCAATTCACTCAATTCCTCCTCCAGCTTCTCTCTATAATCCGATTTACTGTTAGATTCGATGGATTTGGCAGCTTCTTTACCTTCTTTTACACTCTTATAAAGTTCTTCAAAAACAGGTTTGGAAGCATCTCTAAATGGTTTCCACCAGTCAAGAGCACCTCTTTGCGCAGTAGTAGAGCAATTGGCATACATCCAGTCCATACCATTTTCAGCTACTAAAGGCATCAAGCTTTGAGTCAATTCCTCAACAGTTTCATTGAAAGCCTCAGAAGGGGAGTGACCATTTTCTCTCAATACCTCATATTGGGCGGCAAAGATACCTTGGATAGCCCCCATCAAAGTTCCTCTTTCACCAGTAAGGTCAGAAGTCACTTCTTTATAGAAATCAGTTTCAAATAAGTATCCGGAACCAACACCGATACCCAGTGCAATGACACGATCTCTGGCTTTACCCGTAGCATCTTGATGGATGGCAAAAGAAGAGTTCAAACCTCTACCTTCTACGAACATTCTTCTCAAAGAAGTACCGGATCCTTTTGGAGCTACCAAGATCACATCTACATCTTTTGGAGGTACAATTCCAGTTTGATCATTGTACGTCACCCCAAAACCGTGAGAGAAATACAATGCTTTCCCTGGGGTAAGGTGTTTTTTTACAGTGGGCCAAAGGGCGATTTGACCTGCATCTGAAAGCAAATACTGAAGGATAGTACCTCTTTCACAAGCTTCTTCCAAGTCAAAAAGGGTTTCGCCAGGAACCCATCCATCGGCAACAGCTTTATCCCAAGTTTTGGAATTTTTTCTTTGACCTACGATAACGTTGAAACCATTATCTTTAAGGTTCAATGCCTGTCCAGGGCCTTGCACCCCGTAACCCAATACGGCAATTACCTCGTCTTTTAGTACTTCTTTAGCTTTTTCGAGAGGAAATTCTTCTCTTGTTACTACATCCTCTTCAACTGTTCCGAATTTCAGTTTCATTGTGTCTGTTTTTAATTATTCAAATACTTATCAATTGTTCCCATGGGTTTGGCCACGGCTACCCGGCCTGACCTGGCAAATTCCAGAATGTTAAAATCCTTAAGAATTTCCAGCAATGCCTTGGTGTCTTCCTTATGGCCGGTCATTTCAATGACCACAAATTCCTTTTCTGCAGAAATGATCCTGGCATTATATTGCCTGATCACTTTCTCCAATCCGGGATCCAAACTGCTGATGGGTATTTTATACAGGGCAATCTCCTGATAAACCACCTCATCATCCCGGTAATAAAAGGATTTGATGACCTCTACTATTTTTTCTGTTTGTTTCACAATCTGAAGGACCTGATCTTCTGTCGTGGTCACTTCAATTGTGATCCGGTGGACCCCATCCTCTTTACTTTCAGAGGCCGTAAGGGCATCTATATTAACACCTCTCCTGGTAAAAATGAGCGTAACTCTATTCAGTATACCGATAAAATTCTCGGTAAAAAGGGATATGGTATATCGATTCATAAATGGTGCTTAGCTTAATCTTACTTCTTCTACAGAACAACCTGTTGGGATCATCGGGAATACATTGTCTTCTTTCTCCACAACTACTTCAAGGAAATAAGGTCCATCGTGAACCATCATTTCTGCCACTGAATCCCGAAGGTTTTCCCTTTCTGTTACCTTATTGGCTTTCATATTATAGGCTTCGGCTATTTTGATAAAGTCGGGGTTAACCAATTCAGTAAAGGAATAGCGCTTATCGAAGAACATTTGCTGCCATTGTCTTACCATTCCTAAGAAATCATTGTTCAACAATACCACCTTTACAGGTGCCTTGGTCTGCATGATGGTTCCCAGTTCCTGAATGGTCATTTGGATGCCTCCATCCCCCACTACACAGATCACCTGTCTGTTATAATCATGGAGCTGGGCACCCAGAGCGGCTGGTAAGCTAAAGCCCATTGTCCCCAAACCACCCGAAGTCACTTGGGTCCGGCTGGTCTTATAATCAAAATATCTCCAAGCTACCATTTGGTGCTGCCCTACATCAGTCACCAATACGGCATCATCCTTTTTGAAATCATTGATATAACGTATTACCTCTCCCATGGTCAAGCCAGCTTTGGTAGGTAAAAGATCGCTGGAAACAACCACTTTTCTTTCTTCCTCTTCCAATTTTCTGAATTCGCCCATCCAACTATCATGGGAATTCTTGTCCACCTTTTCAATCAATTTACTCAGGCTTTCTTTACAATTCCCCAATACGGCTACCTCACACTTTACATTTTTGTTGACCTCTGCAGCGTCAAGTTCCAAATGGATCACCTTGGCCTGTTTGGCATAGCGCTTCAAGTCCCCGGTCACGCGGTCATCAAACCTCATTCCCACAGCGATCAACACATCACATTGGTTGGTCAACATATTGGGCGCATAGTTACCATGCATTCCAAGTTTTCCCACATACTGAGGATGCTCCTCACTCAATGCACCGGAACCTAATAAAGTACAAGCTGCAGGAATGCCTGATTTATCCAAAAATGCCTTTAGTTCTTCCTCCGCTTTGCCGATCAATACCCCCTGTCCAAACAGCAAATAAGGCTTTTTGGCCTGGTTGATCAATTCAGCAGCTTGGGCTATTGAAGCATCATCTACTTTAGGATATGGCCGGTAAGACCTGATTCCCAAACAAGGTACGTAATTATATTCACCTAATGCAAACTGGGCATCTTTGGTAATATCGATCAAAACTGGTCCCGGTCTTCCTGAACGGGCTATATGAAAACCTTTGGCAATGGCAGGGGCAATATCCTCTACCCTTCTCACCTGGATATTCCATTTGGTTCCTGGCATAGAGAAGCCCACTACATCGGTTTCCTGAAATGCATCAGTACCCAAAAGAGCGGATGCAACCTGCCCGGTGATGCAGACCAGAGGAGTGCTATCTATCATAGCATCGGCAATACCTGTGATTAAGTTGGTAGCGCCAGGCCCAGAAGTAGCCATGCAGACCCCGACTTTTCCGGAGACCCGGGCATAACCCTGCGCTGCATGGATGGCACCTTGTTCATGTCTTGTCAGTACATGTTTGATTTGGTCAGCGTAATCATAAAGTGCATCATATACCGGCATGATAGCACCTCCCGGATAGCCGAAAATAAATTCTGAATTTTCTGCTACCAGACTCTTGATTACGATCTCAGCTCCTCTGATTCTCGAATCTTTCATGTGCAATAAAATTTATTTGAGATAGTCAATTTCAGCGGGCCTCCAAAAAAAGGAAGCTTCAACTGATTTCACTATATTATTTTTTATCTGTAATACACCCTTCTGATGCGGTGGCCACGAGTTGACTATATTTTCTTAATGTCCCTTCCAAATGGCTCAGGTCTTTGTTTTTCCAGTTTTTCTTCCTTTCTGCAAATTCCTCCTCTGAGACATTGGTATTGATTTCCATAGTTTCCGCATCAATGGTGATTTCATCACCATTTTGCAACAAACCAATTGGACCTCCTGTGTAGGCTTCCGGAGTGACGTGACCTACCACAAAGCCATGGGTACCACCGGAGAACCTACCATCAGTGATCAAAGCCACATCTGAACCCAGACCTCCTCCAATAATGATAGAAGTTGGCTTCAGCATTTCTGGCATTCCCGGGCCACCCTTTGGACCTACATACCGGATTACTACCACATCCCCCTTCTGCACTTCTTTATTTTTCATGGCCTCATTGGCCTCAACTTCACTGTCATACACCCTGGCCTTACCGGTAAAGGATTTCCCTTCTTTTCCAGAGATCTTTGCTACAGCCCCTTCCGGTGCCACATTGCCATGCAAGATGCAAAGATGCCCAGATTCTTTAATGGGCTGATCCAAAGGATGGATAACCCCTTCAACAGAAGGCTTAATAGGTTCCACATCGGCTAAGTTTTCTGCCAGGGTTTTACCGGTTACTGTCAGGCAATCTCCGTGTAACAAACCTTCATTCAGGAAATATTTTAAGAAGGCAGGAAGTCCACCCTGATCGTGAAGGTCTTCCATCATATATTTGCCACTTGGCTTAAAGTCACCTAAAACTGGAGTTTCAGCATTGATCCTCTTGAAATCTTCCAAAGTAAAATCAACACCTGCAGTTCTGGCAATAGCCAAAAGGTGCAAGGTAGCATTGGTACTACCTCCAAGGGCTACCACTACCCTAACTGCATTTTCAAGGCTTTTCTTGGTTACGATATCTTTTGGTTTGATATCCTTTTCCAACAACACCTTAATATATGGACCAATATCCCTACACTCTTGTTTCTTTTCTTCAGAAGTAGCAGGATTGGAAGAACTATAAGGTAAAGACAAACCCATGGCTTCAATAGCTGAAGACATGGTGTTGGCAGTGTACATTCCTCCACATGCACCTGCCCCAGGGCAGGCATTTTTGATTACTCCCAAATAATCTTCATCATTAATCTGTCCATTGATCCTCTTTCCATAAGCTTCAAAGGCAGAAACTATATTCAATTTCTCCCCTTTATAGTTTCCTGAACGGATCGTACCGCCAAAGACCATAACCCCTGGACGGTTTACCCTTAGCATTCCCATGACCGCACCGGGCATGTTTTTATCACATCCAGCAACGGTAACCACTCCATCAAAGGAATGCCCTAAAATGAACGATTCAACAGAATCGGCAATCACCTCCCTGGAAGGTAAGCTATAGCGCATTCCTGAGGTCCCCATAGAAATACCATCGCTGATCCCGATGGTATTAAATACAAAACCAGCCAAATCTGCCTGGTCTGTGGATTCCTTTATATCCTTGGCAAAACCATTCAAATGCATGTTGCAAGGGTTACTTTCATAACCACAACTTGCCACTCCAACAAAGGGCTGCTTCATTTTTTCATCGCTGATCCCTGTGGCATAGAGCATGGCCATTCCAGCCGGATGCTCCTGATTATCACTGATTTCCCAACTATACTTTTTCAAATCGCTCATGCTTAAAATTAAATTCTGTTATTATCTTATAAAAAAAAGTGCCTCATGAGATGAGGCACTTTATTGCTTTATGAATGTATTAACAATAGCCTAGCGCCTCATTTTAAGGTGAAAATGAGAATAACAATAAGGGAAATGACGCTGACTATTCTAAACATGCTTTTATTCGTTTTGTGAATCCGATTTCTTGATCTTTTTCCAATTGCTTAACAAAAGTAAAACCCTAAATTGACACTTACAATATTTTATTTCTTTTTTTAAAATGATAAAAAAATTAAACTATTGCATTCTTGGGTATGGACAAGAATTTAAAACAGCTTTTTATGGCCATACACCATTTTTTGTTTTATAAAAATAATTTTTTTCCAAAATTCAGAATAATCTTCTGATTTCTACATTATTTAAATTTTTGTTAAATAAATCATAACAAATTCAATCTTGAATTTGAATTTTTGGATATTCGGTAAAAATCCTCACTTTCATTAAACAATTCATAAGACCTTTGTGAGTAAATTTAATCACTTGTTTTTATAGTTTTGCATTTTATAAACTTTTATTTAAAGTATGATACAGTTTCCAAACGCAAAAATTAACCTCGGCCTTCATATTACAGAGAAAAGAAAAGATGGATTTCACGAGATCGAAACCTGTCTTTTTCCCATTCCACTTTGTGATGCATTGGAAATGATCCCCGCCCCAAAAACCACTTTTAAAAACACCGGTCTTCAAGTACCTGGCAATGAAAAACAAAACCTCATTTTCAAAGCCCTCAAATTGCTTAGGAAGGACTTTAATGACCTACCACATGTGAGTATGCATTTGCACAAGGCCATCCCTATGGGGGCAGGCCTTGGAGGAGGATCCTCTGATGCCGCATTTGCCTTAAAAATCATGAATATGCTTTTCAACCTTCATTTGGAGGATTGGTTTTTGGAAGATTATGCCGCGGAACTTGGCAGTGACTGCCCTTTTTTTATCCAAAACAAACCCCAGTTGGCCAAAGGCCGCGGAGAAATCCTTGAGGAGGTAGAGGTAAATCTAAAGGGTAGATGGCTTGTTTTAGTCCAGCCCAAAATACACATCAGCACTCAAGAAGCTTATGCGGGAATAATCCCCAAAAGCCCTGCTCACCCCCTTAAAGAAATACTTATGGACCCTAAATCTTGGAAAGAAAAATTAGTAAATAACTTTGAGGAAAGCATATTCAAAAAACATCCTCAGATCGGGGCAATAAAGGAAAATCTATACCAGCAAGGTGCATTTTATGCAGCTATGTCAGGGTCTGGCTCTACCGTGTTTGGTCTTTTTGATCAGGAACCCTCTATATCAAATTGGCCGGAAGATTATTTTACTTACAAAAACCAGTTATAAAACAGCTTCAAAAGACCTTTCTTAATATTCCCCATTACCTTGGCACTGTGGAATAAAGGACTATTCCAGTCAAGGCAAAAACGATATTAGGCATCCATACGGCCAGCATGGGATATGTAGTTCCTGCTTCGGCAAAAGTCCGGGAAAGTAGAAAAAGAATGATATATATAAATGCCAATAAAAAGCCCAAAGCAATTTTAAAACCTGAACCTCCCCGCGTCTTTTTGGAAGAAACAATTACACCAATAAAAGTCAGGATGATCGCAGCAAAAGGAGACATAAATCTTACATAACGCTCAATCTTATAAAAGCTGACATTATCCGCCCCGCGATCCTCCAGGATCTTTATCTGTTCGCTCAATTCCGGAAGATTTAACGTTTCATGGTGATTTTCAGGGAGATCAAAATCCTTAGGAGTAATGGAAAGTACTGTATCCAAGGACTCCCCAACGGTATATTTTTCGCCCATTTCCTCCAACTCCCTCAACCTCCAATTTCTAACTTCCCATGCATTTTTGGCAGTGTCCCAAACAATTTTGTCAGCAGATAACTTTGCTAACAACTCTCCATCCTGAACCTTTTCAAGGGTGAATGAATACCCGGTTTTTCCGCTGGTATAATACCTGGAAAGATAAGCATAGACATCCGGTGCTACTTTGATATGAATATTGGACTGATCAAAATTTTTATTATCCTCCAAATACTCCATTTTAAAGTTATACACTCCAGCTGTGGCCCCTGGTAATACCCAACCATTTAATAAAAAGCTAGCCAAGGCAATTAAAGATGCTCCGATTATAAAGGGCCGCAACATACGTAAAAAACTCACCCCACTACTCAAAATGGCCACTATCTCCGTTCTCCCTGCCATCCTGGAAGTAATAAATATTACCGAAATAAATACTGTAATTGGAGTAAGCAGATTATTGAGGTACAAACCATAATTGAACATGTACTTCAGGATCTCATCGGTTGGAACATTGTTCCTGATATAAGCATCATTTTTTTCCGTAAAATCCAATACGAGGACAATCATGATCAGCATCAAAACCACAAAAAAATAGGTTTTGAGGAAATCCTTGATAATAAGTTTGTCCAGTATTTTCATGTTCTTGATTTATTTTTTCAAAACTGATGACTCCTCTTTTCAACGGAGGATTCGGCCAGTTGGATACAAGCCTAAATAATTCCCAGCACTAAAACTCATTTATTTAATAACTGAAACTGGGAATAAGAGTATTTTAGATCACCAATCCACCACTACCTACTCCTTATTAAGTATGGTTGGTGGGGCATTATGATTTGACTGAAGGAATTATAATCTTCTGCTTACCTTTTTTACCATATCTCTTTTCCAACTATCAAACTCTCCTGATTTTATTTTTTCTCTGGCTTCTCCTACCAGCCAAAGGTAAAAACTTAAATTATGGATACTGGCAATTTGGGCAGCCAATATTTCCTTGCTTATGGTCAAATGTCTTAGATAAGCTTTAGAATAAAAATTACTCACATAACTGTTTAGACCAGGATCAATAGGAGAAAAGTCATCTTTCCATTTTTCATTCCGCATATTTAAAATCCCTTCAGTGGTAAACAACATACCATTTCGGGCATTACGGGTAGGCATTACACAGTCAAACATATCTACCCCAAGGGCAATCCCTTCAAGGATGTTGGCTGGAGTTCCAACCCCCATTAAATAACGGGGTTTATCCTCAGGCAAAATCTCCGTAACGAGTTCGGTCATTTCATACATCATCTCAGCCGGCTCTCCAACAGAAAGTCCCCCAATCGCATTCCCTGCCTGGTCACAGGATGCCACAAATTCTGCTGATTGTTTCCTTAAGTCTTTATAAACACTCCCTTGGACTATGGGAAACAATGTTTGACTATACCCATATAGACCTTCGGTGGCATCAACCCTGTCTATGCACCTTTTTAACCAACGGTGGGTCATTTCCATGGATTTTCTGGCATATCCATACTCACAAGGATAGGGCGTACATTCATCAAAAGCCATGATAATATCCGCCCCAATCCTGCGCTGGATATCCATCACATTTTCGGGGGTAAAGGTATGCTTGGAGCCATCAATATGGGACTTAAAAATCACTCCATTTTCGGTGATTTTTCGCGTACCTGCCAATGAAAAAACCTGATACCCCCCACTATCCGTAAGAATGGGCTTATTCCAACCATTGAATTTGTGAAGGCCTCCTGCCTTTTCCAATATGTCCAGCCCCGGCCTGAGGTATAAATGGTAGGTATTTCCAAGTATAATCTGTGCTTTAACATCATAGGTCAGTTCCCTTTGGTGAACTGCCTTAACAGACCCGGCTGTTCCGACAGGCATAAAAATAGGGGTTTGAATTTCCCCATGATCTGTTTTTATGACTCCTGCCCTCGCTTTACTATTAGGATCTTTTTTCTCAAGAATAAACTTCATTGAACCTGCTTTTAAAACAAGGTGAAATGACCTTGTTTTTATTTAGTTATCAAATGAAGCACAAAAATATAAGCTTATCCTTAAAAGAGTTACTGTTTTTGATTTTATCTTTACCCCGAAACAATTCACCCATGATTATTGCATCTTTATGGCTTGCTTTTTTAATAGCCACACTTATACAATTCATCTATTGGATCCTCATCTATGGAAGGCTAAGCTTTTTTTACAAGCAAAACACCACGGTTTCTTCTGATGACAAAAAGGAAGGAGTTAGCATTATCATTCCTGCGAGAAATGAGAAAAAGAACCTGGAGAAACTTATTCCCCTCTTATTTCAACAGGATTACCCCAATTTTGAAATTATTGTGGTCAATGACCAATCCCATGATGGTACGCGATTCCTATTGGAAAGATTAATGACACAATTTCCCAAATTGAGAACGGTCACCATTGATTACACACCAAAACATGTAACCCCCAAAAAATATGCTCTTACTCTTGGGATAAAAGTGGCCAAAAATGATGTCATTCTCCTCACAGACGCTGATTGTGTGCCTGTTTCCCCAAATTGGATCAAAAGCATGAGCTATCCTATTCGAAATCAAGGAAAAACCTTTGCTTTGGGATATGGAGGATATGAAATTCAAAAAGGGTTTTTGAATACCCTCATCCAATTTGAAACCTGGCTTACCGCTTTACAGTATTTTTCATTTGCCCTTTGGAAATCACCATATATGGGGGTAGGAAGAAACCTGGCTTACCGCAGGAGTTTCTTTATGGAAAAGAAAGCCTTCAATGGGTTATGGCAAATCATGGGCGGGGATGATGACCTATTTATCAACCGATATGCACACAAAAAAAATACAGCAGTGGTCATCCATCCCGAAAGCATAACTAAGTCCATCCCCAAAACCACCATAAAAGAATATTACATCCAGAAAAAACGCCATTTTCAAGCAGGCAAACATTACCGCTTTGCAGACAAACTTAAGATAGGCATTTATGCTATGAGCCACCTGGTATTTTGGGCATCAGGACTTATTTTACTAGGAATTCACAGAGAATGGGAACCAATCTCCCTGCTTGTTGGTATTATTATTACCAGGGCATTCCTGCAATTCTCAGGCTTAAATGGTGCCAGAATGAAACTGGAAGGGCAGGGAAAAGTGTTCTGGACGATGTTTTTCGATTTAATGTATTTAAGTTATTTTTGGATTATTGGTACTAAGGGTTACCTTTCAAAAACAGTTAGATGGAAATAAACGAAAGAGGGTTCTCGGACAAAGCATTAGAGGATTTTGAATTAATTGATAAGGCCGTAGGTCAAAAAGACCAGCAAGCATATGCCAACCTAATGAAGCGGTATAAAAAGGCGGTTTATTTCATGATCTTAAAAATGATCCGGGATGCAGACGATGCAGAAGACTTGACAATGGAAGCCTTTGCTAAGGCTTTCCGAAACCTTCATAAATTTAAAAAAGACTATACTTTCAGCACTTGGCTTTTTAGAATTGCCACCAATAACACCATTGACTTTATTCGAAAGAAAAAGCTCAAAACCATGAGCTTAAACAACACTTTAACTGATGACGGGGGAAACTCGGTCAATATTGATGTAGAGGATGATGAAAACAACCCCCAGGACGAATACATTAAATCCCAACGGATAGAAATGGTGCGGATTTTTGTTGACAAGCTACCTGCCAAATACCGCAAACTGGTCAAACTCCGTTACTTTGATGAGCTATCCTATGATGAAATAGCTCAGGAGCTGGATAAACCCTTGGGAACTGTTAAGGCCCAATTGCACAGGTCCAGAGAATTACTTTATGAAATTGCCCGTGGAAAAGACAAGCATATATAGGTTAGAGGGAAGATTTAAGATTTTTGATTGCTCTTCCCTGGTCAGGCCCTAAAGACCACTATATTATTTTTAACGAAAAAGCCTAAAAAATTAAACCGGTCAGGGTTAATTTGGGTTCACCCCGAAAATCTTTTGAGAAGGCAATATTTACCAAGTAAGAAAAATATGCTGGCCGTCATTAAAATTCCCACCTATCGGTTTTAGGGGATTTGTAATCCCCAAATCGAAAAATAGATTTTGAGATTATGCCCTCCAAATGACCCTTAAATAGTATTGCCAGGATTTTACCCGCCCACAACTTTTCCCCTGGATCCTTAATTTGCGAAACAAAACCCTCCCTTGATCTTTCATAAATTATTTGGACCGACCGGTTCGATTTGAAGACTTACTCATTCATTCTTTTTCAAAATAATATCCCAAATCTATTTACCACCTTTCCCTATCCATTAACAGGTTCGAGCAAACTTGCCTATCGGCAATCTGGTTCTTGGACTTTCTTATATTTATTAAAATCGATAGCATAATTACGGATATACATATTTTGCAATTTTTATAATCTTTTAATCTAAAGAACTACCTTTGTGGCTTTCTATGGCCAAATCAAATATTAAACCATGAACCAGGAACTTGACTTGATCCTCAAATACTTCCCTGATCTTTCCGACCAACAAAAAGAACAATTTGCTGCACTTGGAGATTTGTACCAGGAATGGAACCAAAAAATCAATGTCATCAGCAGAAAAGACATGGATCAATTTTACACCCACCATGTGCTGCATTCGCTGGGGATTGCAAAAGTAATGGCTTTCAAACCAAAAACATGGATCCTGGACATTGGGACCGGAGGAGGGTTTCCCGGTATTCCGCTGGCCATATTATTTCCTGAAGCAAGGTTCCACCTGGTGGATTCCATTGGCAAAAAAATTACCGTTGTTAAAGACATCGCCAAGACCCTTAAATTAAGCAACGTGGAAGCCCAACAAGTACGGGCTGAAAACCTGAACCGAAAATATGATTTTATTATCAGCCGGGCTGTTACCAGAATGGCCAATTTTTACCCTTGGGCAAAGAAAAAATTCAA
This sequence comes from Echinicola jeungdonensis, assembly GCF_030409905.1. NCBI lineage: Bacteria > Pseudomonadati > Bacteroidota > Cytophagia > Cytophagales > Cyclobacteriaceae > Echinicola > Echinicola jeungdonensis. Next base: position 2,478,123 of record NZ_JAUFQT010000001.1, on the reverse strand, counting down.
AAAAGAGGACTTCAACGAAATGCAAAACGGTATTTTGTATCTCAAAGGAGGGGATATAGACGAGGAAATGGAAGAATTAAACCTTTCCTATGTCCCATACCACTTGGAAGATTACTTTGAAGAGGATTTTTTTGAAACCAAAAAAGTGATTTATATGCCTTACGAAGGAAAAAGATAAACCTCTTTATTTCTGGAATTTTCACACTTATTATTCATCAAGCCTCCATCCCTCCCTTAAAAAATGAGAAAAAGGAACTTGTGTTAGTATAGCAAATAATGACGGTATCCTGAATTTTACCCCTTAGGAATTTTTCAAAGGTTTTCTAATTTTTATTTAGGTGACTCCCCTTTTTCAGATGGGCAGGACAGACTTTAATAAAAAAGTGTCCTAACACAAATGCTTTCCAGACAGAACCTTTAAAACATCTTTCAAATTGGGTCATTTTATTTTTCTACTACATTTCGGGGTTTCCAATTTGATATTTAATCTATTGTCAGATGCATTAAACTTGATAGCCAGAGTCGATAAAACAGGTTTAAAACATAAAATCAGAGGATTTTTTGTTCAAAATGGACACATTTCTTGCAATACGGCCTATTTAGACCCGGTAAAAATGGCAGTAAGTATATTTAAACATTTTTAATTTTTTACTATCTTCAACGCAGACCCAATGGCCAATCAATTTTTTTTTGAAATCAAAAAAGACAAGATGAAGAAACACCTTTATGAAAGTGGGCTGATTGGTAACTGTGCTTATATTGCCCACATTGAAAAGAACACCAACGTTAGCTGGCTTTGTTTTCCACGATTTGACAGTGACTTTGTTTTTGGAGGGATGCTTGACCGAAAAAAGGGAGGGGAATTTACCATCCTCCCAGAAAAAGGTGACTTCAACTCCAAACAGGAATACTTGGAAAACACCAACATCCTTAAGACTACTATTACCCTTGATGAAGATGGTGACTCCTATTCTGTGACGGACTTTGCCCCGCGGTTTCACAATTTTGATCGCTATTTTAAACCATTGATGGTGATCAGAAAAATTGAACCCATCAAGGGCGAACCACGGATTAAAATTAATTGCCGTCCAGTAACCGAGAGAGGGAACAAAGTTTTAAAACCTTCCATGAGCAGTAATCATATTGATTATCTGGGAGCTGAACAGGAAATTAGGCTGACCACCAACTGTTCCATCAATTATGTCATGGAAGACATGGCCTTTCGTCTGCAAAGGCCCATCTATTTGTTTTTCACTTATGGAAGGCCCTTAGAAGCCGCAGTGGAAAAAACGGCTGAGACCTTTTTACAGTCCACCACCCAATATTGGCGGGAATGGATCAAATCTACCAGTATCCCACATTTCTATCAACGCCTAGTTGTTAGGTCAGCATTAGTATTAAAAATACACCAGTTTGAAGATACTGGGGCCATCATCGCTGCTTCCACCACGAGCTTGCCGGAATCCCCTGGAAGCACCAGAAACTGGGATTACCGTTATTGTTGGATCAGGGATAGTTATTATACCCTTAATGTATTCAATTCGCTTGGTCATTTCCAGGAATTGGAACGATACTTTGAATACATCCAAAATCTACCCACCAATTCCAGGGGACGTTACCAACCCCTGTATTCCATTACGGGCTCTGCTGTATTGGAGGAGCAACTGAGTGATCTGTCCGGTTACCTGGACAACAAACCTGTCCGTTTTGGAAATCAAGCATTTACTCACATTCAAAATGACTTATACGGCCAGGTCTTGGTAAGTTTATTACCACTGTATGCTGATAAAAGGTTTATAGAATCAGAAAAAAGCCATTCTGCACCTTTTATCAATAATCTACTGGATAAAATTTCAGAGACCATGAATGAAAAGGATGCAGGTCTGTGGGAATTTAGAAATATTCAACAGGAGCATTGTTATACTTTCCTTTTCCATTGGGCTGGAGCCTGTGCAGCCATAAAAATTGCAGAAAGGCTCCAAGATGAAGGCATGAAGTCCAAAGCCATCCAACTTAAGCATGAAGCAAAACAAAAAATTGAATCGTGCTATGTTCCGGAAATGAAAGCCTATGCCCAAGCAATTGGGACAAAAAACATGGATGCCAGTACCCTTCAATTGATTACCATGGGATATTTTGGAAATGACATTGAAAGGGCCAACAATCATTTAAAAATGTTGGAGAAGGATCTTTTGGCTAAAGATTATCTGTTTTACCGCTACAAACATATGGATGATTTCGGAGTCCCTGAAACCACTTTCCTAATCTGTGCTTTTTGGTACATTGAAGCTTTGGCCTGTGTCAACAGAATGGATGAAGCTGTGGAAGGGTTTGAAACTTTGATTCAACACTGCAATCACCTCAATTTGTTTTCCGAAGATGTAGAACAACATTCTGGAAGTCAATGGGGCAATTTCCCTCAAGCTTATAGCCATGTAGGCTTGATGAATGCCGCTTACCGGATTGGACTGAAATTGGACAGACCCAATTTCCTATAGAAAAACCACAATTTTAAAAAAGGCTTTCTCATTAAGGGAAAGCTTTTTTTTGAATTCAATTTCAAATAATGTTTTCCCAAAAGTATTCAGGCAATAAAAAAAGCTGACCTTAACTCTAAAGTTTACGATCAGCCCTATTTTTTATATTGAAAAAATCATTTTTACATTCTAAGTCAATTTGTTCAATAGGTACCTGACTTCTTTTGGACTTTTTATATTATAATTGGCCTGGGTGTAACTATATCCTACCCTAATGCTATAAGCGTTTTTAGGCATGGCCTTAAAGGTATCTTCATCAGTCCAGTCGTCACCAATGGCCAATACAAAATCATACCCATTACCTTTCAAAAAGGATGAGGCAGCTCGGCCCTTATTTATATCGGGCCTTTTGATTTCCAATACCATATTACCTTCCAAAACCTGGAGATTATGCCCCCTTGCCATATATTTCAAATGGCTGAACAATTCCCTCATTCTCAAATCTCCAAGCCCACTTTCTACTTTCCTGTAATGCCACACCAAAGAATGATGCTTCTCCTCAATGAAAGCTCCCGGAGTTCTCTGGACATAATATTCCATTACCTGTCGGATATCTGGCTTCCAATTGTCATCCACTTCTGCATAAGGCTCCCACTTCTTTTTCCCATCATTCTTATGAAGCCAAACACCATGTTCTGCAATCAAGTCCACATCATGATCCTTAAACCAGTTGCCCAAGGTTTCTTTATCCCGTCCACTGATAATCACCACTTGGGATTTTTTAGTCAACTTATCGATTAGGTTTTTCAATTCTTTATCAGGAAAGGCATCTTCAGGTTTGTTTTTAAACCCAACCAAGGTGCCATCATAATCCAAAAAGATGATGGGCTTTTTAGATTCCTGATAATAACCATGAAGCTCAGAGATCACCTCCGCATCCACTTCTTTGGATTGCAGATCATATTGCCTTTTTTTCACATGGTCTAAGCGGTCCATAAACACCTTAACCCATTGGAAAACATCATAACGCTGAATGGTATCCTGCATGGATTTTATTCTGGCATTTTGTTCCTTTTTTTCCAAAGTCAAAGCCTGTTTGATGGCATCTGAAACCCCTGCCAGGTTATTAGGGTTGACCAAAATGGCATCCTGAAGCTCTTTACTGGCACCCGCCATTTCTGAAAGTATCAATACGCCGTTATTTTCACTTTTACTGGCCACAAATTCTTTACATACCAAATTCATTCCATCCCTAAGAGGGGTCACCAAGGCAATATCCGACATACTGTAAAAAGCACTTAACTCTTCAAAAGGAAAACTCCTATAGAAATAATGGATGGGCACCCAATTGAGCGTGGAATAATCACTATTGATCCGGCCTACCAAGGTATCGATCTCCTCTTTCAATTCGATATAGGATTTAACTCCCGCACGGGAAGGAACCACTATCATTATCATGGATACCTTTTCATGGTATTCAGGATTTTTGCTTAAAAAATCATCAAAGGCCTTGATCCGCTGAGGGATACCTTTAGAATAATCCAATCTGTCAATGCTCAGTAAAAGTTTTTGATTGCCCAACAACTCCTTGAATTTCTTTACTACGTCCTTGGTCTTTTTGGATTTTGCTGACTTGGCAAACTTATTATAATCAATCCCCATAGGGAATGAATCTACATTGATCAATCTGTTCTCAGACTGGATATATCCACTTTCATTGGATAAACCCAGAATCCTACCTACTGCACTTAAAAAGTGACGCATATCATCATAGGTATGAAAACCTATTAAATCAGCCCCACACATTCCCGATAGAATTTCCTTCCTCCAGGGAAGCATTCTCATGATTTCATAGGAAGGAAACGGAATATGCTGAAAAAATGCAATGGTGGCATTGGGCAATCGGTCTCTTAACATTTGAGGCAAAAGCAATAATTGGTAATCATGGACCCAAATGGTATCATCCGGATCTGCTTTTTTCAAAATGGCCTCACAAAATTTTTCATTCACCCTAACATAAGCCTCCCAATGGGATTCATCATAATTAATATATTGAGTAAAATAATGAAATGCCGGCCATAAGGTTTCATTACTAAACCCCTCATAAAATTGCTCAATATCCCGGCTAGTCAAAAAAACTGGGGCCATTTTTAGTTCATGTAACTCGATAATAATTTCAGCCCTTTGTTCGGCATCGGCTACATCATTTCCCGGCCATCCTATCCAGATATTCTCCCCTTCTTTATAAATTGATCCTAATCCAGTTGCCAACCCCCCAGCACTGGGTTTAAATTCGAATTTTCCGTTTTTATGCCTTAAACTAACCGGCAACCTGTTTGAAACAATAATTGTCTTTCCCATAATATTATTATGACTTATTTAAAAATATTTAAAAATAAATCATACACAAGTATGTTTTTGTTAATTTTTTCCTTCCAAAATTCAATATCTCAATATAACAAAAAATCCCCTAAGAAAAAAGCCACGGGGCCATTTACAAACCAAGATTGCCATGATTGAAACATTCACAAAAAAAGCGCACTCAATATATTTTCCCTTATTTATCAACCACTTAACCATCCAACCAAGCACCAAACCCCAACATTCTATTCTACCCAACCTGGCGAAAAAAAGGAAATTCAAACATTAAAAATCACCTATAATTATCGGTTTGCAAGACTCAATTTTCTATAGTATTACCCTAAAAATTTAAATGGCTAAAACCTCGAAAGGCATTGGCAGAATCCAAAGTTTACCCCTATTTTAGATTCCCGAAAATCAAGGATTGCTTATGTATATTATTTTTGATACCGAAACCACCGGTTTACCCCGGGATTATAATGCCCCGCTTACCGACCTGGACAATTGGCCCCGGCTGGTCCAGTTGGCCTGGCAACTTCATGATGCCAAGGGCAAACTCCTGTCCCGTGATAATTTTATTGTAAAACCGGAAGGTTTCACCATTCCTTACAATGCGGAGAAAGTCCATGGCATTTCCACCGAAAGGGCCCAAAAAGAAGGCCATGAACTCAAAAAGGTTTTGGAAATATTCCAAAAGGATGTAGACAAAGCCCAGTACCTTGTAGGCCACAATATTGGGTTTGATATTAATGTCTGCGGAGCCGAATTTTTAAGGGCTGAGCTGCCCATGCAGCTCCTTGAAAAAAAGGAGCTGGACACCAAAGACATTTCCACTGATTTTTGTGCCATTCCAGGAGGTAAAGGAGGCAAGTACAAATGGCCTACCCTGACCGAACTGCATAAAAAGCTATTCCAGGCAGGATTTGATGATGCCCACGATGCCGCTTATGATGTGGACGCCACTGCAAAGTGTTTCTTTGGACTGATCACACAAAAAGTTTGGCCGCCTGAAAAAGGAGTGAAAGTGGAAGAGGTGGTATATGAGGCCCCCAAACTGGAAGCCGCTAATTTTGCAGCAGCCCAAGACAACCAAAAGCAAGCTGCCCAGGACATCATCAAACAAGCAAAGAAAGCAGACATTAGTGAGCTGGAAGATGTCCCTTTCAGTCATCTGCATGTCCATACCCAATATTCTATCCTACAGGCCACATCGGAAATCCCCTCCATGGTGGCCCGCGCAAAGGAATTCAATATGCCGGCCATTGCCATGACCGACCATGGTAATATGATGGCTGCTTTCCATTTCGTAAAGGAAGCCATGGCCAATAATATCAAACCTATTGTGGGATGTGAGTTCAATATCTGCCGGGAACACGAAAATAAAACCAATAAGGATGATGGTTTCCAGGCGGTCCTAATGGCCAAAAACAAAGCCGGCTACCATAATCTGGCTAAACTGGCATCCTTTGCTTATACCCAGGGATTTTATTATGTCCCCAGGATTGACAAGGAATTATTGGTCCAGTACAAAGATGACATCATTGCAACTACTGGAGGCCTTTGGGGAGAAATACCCATTTTGATCCTCAACGTTGGAGAAACCCAAGCAGAGGAAGCCTTTGTTTGGTGGAAAGAGCAATTTGGGGAGGATTTTTATGTGGAACTCAACCGTCATGGAATCCCTGAAGAGGAAAAGGTAAATGAAGTACTATTAAAACTGGCTAAAAAGTATGGTGTCAAATATTTTGCTGCCAATAACACCTATTACAACACCAAAACGGACGCCAAAGCCCACGACATCCTGCTTTGTGTTAAGGATGGGGAAAAGGTGGATAAACCAAAAAAATACATAGGAAAAAAAGGCCGGGAATTCAGGTATGGCTTCCCTAATGAGGAATTCTACATTAAAACACCGGAAGAGATGAAAAAGCTTTTCGCAGACCTTCCGGAAGCCATTTCCTGCACCAATGAAATTATTGACAAGGTAGAACCTTACAAATTGGCCAGGGAGGTTTTGCTACCCAAGTTTAATATCCCGGAGCAATTCCAAGACCCGCAAGACAATGAGGATGGAGGTAAAAGGGGGAAAATGCCTTCCTGCGACATTTAACTTATGAGGGGGCAAAAAAGAGATACAATGAGATTACAGATGTTATCCGGGAAAGGTTAGACTTTGAACTATCCATTATTGCCAATACGGGGTACCCGGGATATTTCCTGATTGTCCAGGATTTCACAACCGCGGCCCGGAAAATGGGCGTTTCCGTAGGACCTGGAAGGGGATCTGCAGCCGGTTCCGCTGTAGCCTATTGTATTGGAATTACAGACATTGACCCCATCAGTTACGATCTCCTTTTTGAGAGATTCCTGAACCCAGACCGGGTTTCCCTTCCCGATATCGATATTGACTTTGATGACCATGGAAGGCAAAAAGTCATCGACTATGTGATCGAAAAATACGGGGCCAACCAGGTCGCCCAAATCATCACCTATGGAACCATGGCAGCTAAATCTGCTATCCGGGATACCGCAAGGGCATTAGATTTACCCCTTTCAGATGCCGATAGGTTGGCAAAATTGGTTCCGGACATCAAGCTGAAAGCACTATTTGGCCTGGCAAATGACCGTGGCAAGCTCGCCGATAAACTTAAAAACAATCAGGAGAACATTGACAAGGCTTATGAGCTGATCCGTATTTCTAAAGGCAATGATGACCTGGCCAAAACCATTAACCAAGCTAAAATCCTGGAAGGTTCAGTAAGGAACACGGGAATTCACGCCTGCGGGGTGATCATCACTCCGGATGATATAACGAAATTTGTCCCGGTTGCCCTTGCCAAGGATTCAGACATGTACTGCACCCAGTTTGACAACTCGGTGGTAGAAAATGCCGGCTTGTTAAAAATGGACTTCCTGGGCTTAAAGACCCTTACCCTGATCAAGGATGCCGTAAAAATCGTCAAGGAAAGGCACGGGAAGGAACTTTACCCCGAAAATTTCCCCATTGATGACCAGGGCACCTATGAACTTTTTCAGCGGGGCGAAACTGTCGGCATCTTCCAGTATGAATCCCCCGGTATGCAGAAATACATGCGGGAGCTGAAACCCACAGTTTTTGCTGATCTTATAGCCATGAACGCCCTCTATCGTCCGGGGCCATTGGAATACATCCCTAGCTTTATTAAGCGGAAACACGGCCTGGAACCTATCTCTTATGACCTGGAGGACATGGAAGAATACCTCAAGGAAACTTATGGGATTACCGTTTACCAGGAGCAGGTGATGCTTTTGTCCCAGAAGTTGGCAGGCTTTTCCAAAGGTGAGGCTGATGTACTCCGTAAAGCCATGGGTAAAAAGCTCCGGGATGTATTGGATAAGATGAAGCCCAAGTTCATCAACCAGGCAGCCGAAAAAGGACATGACAAAACCAAACTCGAAAAAATCTGGAAAGACTGGGAGGCCTTTGCTTCTTATGCCTTTAACAAGTCCCACTCCACCTGTTATGCCTGGGTAGCCTATCAAACTGCTTACTTAAAAGCGCATTATCCTGCAGAATATATGGCCTCGGTCCTGAGTAATAATATGAATGACATCTCTCAGGTAACTTTCTTCATGGAAGAGTGTAAGCGTATGGGCATTCAAGTATTGGGGCCGGATGTCAATGAATCAAAGGAAGGGTTTACCGTAAACCAGGAAGGACAAATCCGTTTTGGTCTGGCGGCCATTAAAGGTGCTGGGGGTGCTGCTGTACATTCCATCATTGAAGAAAGGATGGAAAATGGGCCGTACAAAGATATCTTTGACTTTACCCAAAGGGTAAACCTTAGGGCGGTGAATAAAAAGACCCTGGAATCCCTTGCCATGGCCGGAGGCTTTGATTGTTTCCCTGATCATCACCGCAGATTATACCTGGAAGCCCATGAAAATGATGCAACATTGCTGGAAAAGGCTGTGAAATATGCTCAAAAGAAAGCCCAGGAAGCAGAAAGCTCACAGGTTTCTTTGTTTGGAGGAGGGGAAGGAATGGAGGTTCCCATGCCTACTATTGCTCCATTGGAACCCTTTTCTCAATTGCAGCAATTAAACATTGAAAAAGAAGTAGTGGGCCTTTATATCTCCGGCCACCCATTGGACCAATTCAAAGTAGAATTTGAATCCTTCACCAACACTCCCCTATCGGAATTTTCCAATTTGGAAGCCCTAAAGACGAAGGGAGAAAATATAAAAGCGGCTGGAGTGGTCACTTCATTTGCTCATAGGACCACCAAAAACGGCAATCCTTTCGGCACCCTAACAGTAGAGGATTATCAAGGAGGGCATACTTTCTTTTTCTTTGGAGAAGATTATATTAAGTACAAAGAATACTTTATGACTGGCTGGTTCCTTTACTTTACTGGCTCAGTTCATTCCAAAAAATGGAGGGAGGATGAATTGGAATTCAAGGTCAACAATATCATGTTGCTCAATGAGGTCCGAAGCAAAATGATCAAAGGCCTGCGGCTTAATGTTGAATTGGATGATTTAACTTTGGAATTTATGGAAAGGCTTGAATCTATAACCAGTAAATACAAAGGTGAAGCCAAACTATTTATCAATATTACTGATAGAAAAGAGGAAATTGCCCTTGATTTAATGTCTAAAAAATACACCATAGATCCTTCCAATGAAATGATCAAGGAACTGGAAGCACTTCCCGAGGTGGTTTGTAAAATCATTTAAGTCAAAAAAACAAGGGATTCTAAGGTTTGACCGACTTTGTTTTACCCCAATTCCAAAAATAATTTTGGGATTCAAGGAACTAAAAGAATCCCAAAATACTTTAGAGTATTATATTTGAAAAACAGAAAATCTTAAACAAACAATACAATGGCAAAAGCAATTGAAATTACTGACGCAAACTTTGAAGAAATCATTAAATCAGAGCACCCTATCTTGGTAGATTTTTGGGCTGAATGGTGTGGACCTTGTAAGATGATCGGTCCGGTAGTGGAAGAAATTGCTGGAGAATACGAAGGAAAAGCAGTGATCGGCAAAGTTGACGTTGACGCCAACCCTGCTGTTGCATCCAAGTTTGGCATTAGAAGTATACCTACTTTATTGTTCTTCAAGGGTGGTGAAGTAGTTGATAAGCAAGTTGGTGCCGTGCCAAAAGCTGTTTTGGCCCAGAAGCTTGAAGCTCAGATTTAATAATCATTTATAAACAATTAAAGCTCCTTTCGGAGCTTTAATTGTTTTCTTCACTTTTATGGTTGGAGCCACTTAACTCCGAAACTCCACCCGATACAATAAACTTCATCACATCGGTACTTTTTACATTTTCCAGAATTTTCACATTTTTTCTTGGAACTAAAAAGCAGTTTCCACTAAAATTATAGGAATGGGGAAAGTATATGGCTACCATATCCTGCTCCCCTATCACTTCCAGGTTATCTTGTGTGATAAATCCCAATCTGCTAATATTCTCAGTCAAATCAACCTTTACAGGTGTATTAAATTTCTTTTTGTCTCCCACGAAGGCAGACATCAAATCTTTAATACTGGTATAAAGTATATTGACCAAAGGGATCCTGAACAACCATCTCTCCAATAATTCAAATATGGGCTTGGTAATGAATATACTTGCCAAATACCCTATAAAAGTAATCAAACCAAAAACAATTAAAATTCCAAAACCAGGTATTGTAATTGGAATAAGGTTATCCAGAAACTGGATTACACCATAAATAATATAAATGGTTATAGCCAAGGGCACCACAAAAAGCAACCCTTTAAGAAAATAGTTAATTACACGCTTTGAAGTAAAGGACATAAAATAAAATATTTGATCAATTTATTACCCAATAAAAATGATGCCTAAATATCCAAAGGCCAAAAAAAAGCCCTTATGGATTACCACAGGGCTTTTCAATATTTATATTATTCCTTAATTACAGGTCAATTCCCATAAAGGACATAAATGCAATTCCCATTAAACCGGTAATCAGCATGGTAATTCCCAAGCCTTTTAGCCCATTGGGAACATTGGAATATCTCAGTTTTTCACGGATGGCAGCCAAAGCTACAATCGCCAGGAAGAAACCTGTTCCTGAGCCAAAACCATAAACTGAAGCTTCTGCAAGGGTATAATCCCGCTGGGCCATAAACAATGAACCACCTAGGATTGAACAGTTTACTGCAATCAAAGGAAGGAAAATCCCCAGAGCTCCATAAAGAGCAGGGGCAAAATTCTCTACAACCATTTCCACCAATTGGACCATGGCTGCGATGATAGCGATAAACATGATGAACCTTAAAAAGGTAAGATCCACAGAAGAAAATGATTCTCCAAGGAAGGATAATGCACCCTCTTTAAGGACAAATTCATTCAACAACCAGTTTAAAGGTACGGTAATGGTCAATACAAAGATCACTGCAGAACCAAGACCTAACGCTGTACTTACTTTCTTGGATACGGCCAAAAAAGAGCACATCCCCAGAAAGTAAGCAAATACCATATTGTCAATAAATATTGACCGAATTCCTAAGCTAAATAATTCCATTTCTTAGCAATTAAATTAATGTTCTACATAACCTGTCTTGGTACGCTGTACCCAAATAATCAATCCCAAAATGATAAATGCTCCTACCGGAGTAACCATTAGGCCATTGGTGGCCAGGGAGAAGTCCTCGCCAAATAAAGAGGAAACGGTATCAAAAACAGGAACACCAAATACGGAACCTGATCCCCAAAGCTCTCTAAAGAATGCTACTGCAAGGATGATCCAGGAATACCCAAGGGCACTACCAAATCCATCCAAGACAGAATCGTATGGCTTATTACCCAGGGCAAATGCTTCCAACCTTCCCATCACAATGCAGTTGGTAATGATCAACCCTACAAAGACCGACAATTCCTTATACATGTCGTAAGCAAAGGCTTTCAAAATCTCATTAACCAAAGTTACCAGTGTTGCAATCACGGCCAATTGCACAATGATCCGCACCCTGGTAGGAATGGTATTCCTCATGATTGAAATGGTAAGGTTGGCCATCACAATCACGAAAATCACAGACAATGCCATTACCAAGGTAGGCTGCATCTGTGTGGTTACCGCTAGGGCCGAACAGATCCCTAATACCTGAATCGTAATCGGGTTATCATCCACCAAAGGATCTGTAACCAGTTTTTTCCTTCTTTTTGACAGAAGCGCTTCGGAAGATTTTTTTACTTCAGTTTTTTCTGCTGTTTCTGTGCTCATATGAATAAAGTTGAGACGTTCTATAAATTAATTTAATACAGCTACTCCTTCACCTGAACCGTCGCCTTTAAGCTTCTTCAAGTAGGCTTGGTAGTAACCAAGATAGTTTTCCAGCATCTTATTTACTCCATCGCCAGTAATGGTAGCTCCTGACATTCCATCCACTTTATGCGGTTCACCGGAGTAATCTTTGCCTTCTCCTTTTTGCATGGCAACAGATGCCAAATCTCCACTTTCAGAGAAAATTTCTTTCCCTTTGAATCTTTGCTGAACCTCACGGGAAGTAATCCTGGCACCCAAACCTGGGGTTTCACCAGCGTGGGATAAGGTAATCCCCTTTATAGTATTGATATCTGTTTGCAAAGCGATATATCCCCAAATGGCATCCCATAGACCTGCCCCATATAGTGGGAGAATATAGGCCACCACATCTTCAGGACTTCCTTCTTCATGATAAACAAATACTGGGAAAAGTCTATCTTCTGGAGCTTTTTTATAATTCTTACCAATGTCAACGGTTTCCGCTTGTACTTTGGCACCGTCCTGCTCTGTAATTTCCTCCCCTTCCAGGTTTACCACTTTGGAAGAAATATGGCTTTCATAATAAGACCTGATTTCCTTTGGCTTCATAGTAGCAATTTCTTCAGCATTCATCACCGCGCCCAAAATTTGCTTTTTAGTATCCAAGGCCTCGGCCTCCTTCTGAATTGGTCCCAATAATTGGGACGTCCCGGACAATAAAAACCCAAGTACTACGGTAAGAATTACCGAAAAGGTGATAATGTATGTATTAGACTGTTGCACGTTGTAACCTCCTTTTCTTGTTTGCTTTCACAACATAATAATCGATTAATGGGGCAAACACGTTCATTAATAGAACGGCAAGCATGATCCCCTCAGGGTAGGCCGGATTGGTCACCCGGATAATCACGGTAAGGATACCGATCAATAACCCATAAATCCACTTTCCGGATTCGGTCTGGGAAGCAGAAACCGGATCAGTGGCCATAAACACAATACCAAAGGCTACCCCGCCCATTACAAGGTGATAGTGAGCTGGCAATGCCATAAATTCATTGACCGCCAAGACGTTCATAATCAACCCCATGATATAGGCACCTGCAAAACCACTTAAAATAATTTTCCAGCTTCCCACACCTGTGGCAATTAGGATCAAAGCACCGATCAGGACCATCAAGACTGAGGTCTCTCCGATAGAACCGGGAATAAATCCAAAGAACATATTGGCAAAGCTGTACAAATGGTCTCCAATGGCTGCATTATGAGAAGCCAATGCGGAAGTAACGACCTCACCGCTTTGTCCAGCATTATAAGCAACACTTAATGCGGTAGCGCCGGAAAATCCATCAACGGCTGCTTTATCCCCCAAATAAGTCCATACCTGATCTCCAGAAATCTGTGCTGGATAAGCAAAGTACAAGAATGCCCTTGCAGTCATGGCAACGTTCAGGATATTCATTCCTGTTCCTCCAAACACCTCTTTGGCAATGACTACGGCAAATATAGTAGCCAAAGCCACTTGCCATAAAGGAATAGTGGCAGGAACAACAAGGGGAATCAATAGCCCTGTTACCAAAAACCCTTCATTAATGGGGTGTTTTCTAATTACTGCAAAGATAGCTTCAACAATACCACCAGCAGCATATGACACAATAACAATGGGCAGCACCAATTTCAAGCCCAAAAGGAATTTATCTCCAAAGGTAGCAGCACTCTCGCCTACAGCAAGAAAATGTTGTTCTCCTGTGTTATAGATCCCAAATAATAAGCAAGGCAAAAGGGCAACCACTACAGTGATCATCATCCTTTTAAGATCGATGGCGTCTTTAACCTGCGTTCCTTTTATATCTGCTGTATGATTGGGAGAAAACATAAAAGTCTCCCCTGCCTCATACAAATAATACAAACGCTCCAATTTGCCACCCTTTTGAAATAGTGGCTTCTGTTTATCTAACAGATCACGTAGAAACTTCATATTGATTAACTATATTGAATTAGTTCTATTCCTTTTCTGACTATTTCTTGTACAGGGTGCTTGGATACATCGATGAATTCACAAAGTGCCAAATCTTCTTCCACGATTTCATAAATCCCCAACTCTTCCATTTCATCAAAATCCTCAGCCATGATGGCTTTCAAGAGATAAACTGGTAAAATATCCATAGGGGTTACTTTCTCAAAAACACCTGTTTGAACAAAAGCCCTTTCTTCACCCCTCTTGTTGGTATCCAAAACAAATTCCTTATTGGGAGAAAGGAATGAAAACAAGCCAAGTGCACGGTGGAAACTAAGCTTATCTGTAGTTGGTTTCGCCCAACCCAAAAACTCATAATAATCGCCTTCAGGAAGGAGGGTAATCTGGTGGTCATAATAACCAACATACCCATCATGGTTGATTCTTTCCCCTGTAAGGACATTTCCTGAAACAACCCTAAAGTTACTTGAATTGGTATTTTCTGCTACAAATTTATCAACACAAGCACCCAGATAAGTATTTGCGTAGGCCGCTTTTTTTGCCTCAGAACCGGTCACGGCTATCACTTTGGAAGCATCATATACACCTTCTAAAAAGAGTTTACCAATTTGAGCAACTCCATAAGGATTAATCGTCCAGGCAATATCGGTCTTACCGATCGGATCCAAGTGGTGGATTTGGATACCTACATTTCCAGCTGGGTGAGGGCCGGAAAATTTATTGACCTGTACATTTTTAAGGTCAGAATAAACTGACAAAACTTCAGATTGGGCATCCAGGTTCAAGTGAACAGTGCCTGGGGTAAGTCTTTTCAGGACATCAATTCCTGCTTGGAAGTATTTTTCCTGCCCTTTTAAAAGCATCCCATAATCTGGTGCTAAGGGATGGGAATCAAATCCCGAAATAAAAATGGCCTTGGGTTCATCCTCCGGATTGGCAACAATACCATAAGGCCTTTGGATAATTTGTGGCCAAACCCCGCCTTTCAATAATTGATCAACGGCCGCTTCTTTAGAGATGGATTTTATATCCGATTCAGAGAATTTGTCAAATTCCTCATAGCTGATCTCCTTATCGGCCAGGATTTTAATCTCCAACAATCTTCTTTTTTCGCCCCGCTTTATTTCGACAATTTCCCCTGATACTGGAGCTGCATAAAGCACTTTATCGAGTTTTTTATCAAATAGGATAGGCGTACCTGATTTGACGGTATCCCCTTCATTGACAAGAACTTTAGGGCGCTGCATCCCCACAAAGTCCGTAGGCTTGATGGCGAAGGTCTGAGCTGGCTGGAAAGCTTCTATTTGTTTTTCAGCCTTTCCCGCCAGCTTAATATCAAATCCCTTCTTAAGCTTAACTAGTTTTGACATATTTAATTTTGAAACTATATGGTCCTTTGAAAAACGCCTCAAATCTAATAAAATACATTAGTTATAAGAAGATAATTCGAGTAATATTTACAGGCGGAAAAAGTAATGGACCATTATTCTTAAATTCTTCGGATTAATGGCAAGCTGATTGGATTTGATCCATGGATTTTATGTAGTCCCTAACTTGCTCCATAAGCCACATGGGGGTGGAAGTTGCCCCACAAATGCCTACCTTGTCCTCTTCTGAAAACCATGTAGGATCCAGTTCGGATTCATTCTCCACAAAATAACTCTTTTCATTTTGTAATTTACAGACCTGGTGAAGAGCTTTTCCATTGGAGCTTTTTTTCCCTGAAACAAAGATGATCACATCATTTTCATTGGCAAAGCGGGTCAATTGAGGCTCTCTGTTGGAAACTTGCCTGCAGATGGAATCGTTGGCTGTAAAATCAACTTCCTCCAGAGAATACTGGGAATCGGCCATTCTTTCCTGGATTTTGGCTTTAAGGGCATAAAAGCCTTTGGTGCTTTTGGTGGTCTGACTGAACAAGGTCACAGGCCTTGAAAAATCAATTTTTTCCAAATCTTCATCATCCATTACAACAATGGCTTTTCCCCTGGTCTGGCCGGTCAGCCCGATTACCTCTGCATGGCCTTTTTTGCCGTAAATGACAATTTGCCCATCTCGCTTTTCCATCTTGTCAAAAGCCGTCTTGACACGATGTTGTAATTTCAATACCACCGGACAGGAAGCATCAATCAATTCAATATTATTTTCGATAGCCAGTTTATAGGTTTCAGGGGGCTCTCCATGCGCCCTGATTAACACTTTGCAATCCCTTAGGTCTTGCAGGGCTTCTCTATTGATCACAATTAAGCCTTTCTCGCTCAATCTTTTCACCTCCATATCATTATGGACAATATCACCGAGACAATACAAACGCCCCCCACTTTCCATCTCATCCTCTGCCATTTTGATGGCAAATTCCACTCCAAAACAATAGCCTGAGTTCTTATCTATGGTTACTTCCATCCTTAATCTATTTGTGCTTCTATCTTTCTGTTTGCCAGGGCCGTAATTTCGCAAACTTGTTCCTCAAAATCCAATAAACTGGTATCTATTTCAAAAGCATCCGGGGCTTTTTTCAAGGGGCTTTCCTTTCGGGTGGAATCTATCCGGTCTCTTTCGGATAAATTTTGTATGATCTGATTCAAGTCCACCATCTGACCTTTTTCCAACAACTCCTTTTGCCGGCGTTCCGCACGGACACTGAGGTTGGCGGTCATAAATACTTTTAACTCGGCCTCGGGAAATACAACAGTTCCAATATCACGTCCATCCATCACGACCCCTCTATGTTTCCCTAACTTTTGCTGCTGGCTTACCAGCTCCTTTCTGACCTCTTTGATTTTGCTCACTTCACTTACCCTTTCTGAAACCTCCATGCTTCGGATTTTTTTTTCCACATTTAACCCATTTAAATAGGTTTCTTGCTCTCCGGTGTCCTCATTCTTATGAAATTCCACCTCAAGAGAATCCAATGATTGTTGGATGTCTTTTGGGTTTGTGAGAACCGTAAATTTATTAATAAAGTGAAGCGTAGCCGCCCGGTACATGGCCCCGGAATCAATATAGGTATATCCCAATTTTTTAGCCACAGCCTTTGCGGTGGAACTTTTTCCGCAACCAGAATAACCATCAATGGCGATTACAATTTTCCTCATCCTAAAAATTTACGGTGGTGACTATTCAAATTAAGGCAAATATAAGGGATTTATATCGATTATTAGAACTTGTTCCAACTGAGGCAGTTGAAAAAGGAAAATTATTATTTTCAGCAAGTATTTTATTCCACCTTTTCCCAATTTCCACATTTCAATAAGTATTTTCCTCCTTAATCATCCCTTTCCTATTCCCAATAATCCTTTATATTTGAATACTTTAAATCAATAATTTTCTTATGGCTTCCTTCTCCATTAGCGGACAATTTGTTGATATTCCCCAACGTAAAATTTATCCTGCTACCATCCAGGTAGAAAATGAAAAAATTGCATCTATCAAAAAAGTTGATGCTGCTCCAGGCCATTATATCTTACCAGGCTTTATCGATGCCCATGTTCATGTGGAATCATCTATGCTTGTCCCCTCAGAATTTTCCCGATTGGCGGTTACGCATGGTACGGTGGCAACCGTTTCCGACCCCCATGAAATTGCCAATGTTTGTGGAAAAAAAGGAGTGGACTTTATGATCCAAAACAGAGCACAGGTCAATTTCAAATTTTATTTTGGGGCTCCCTCATGCGTACCCGCCACCCCTTTTGAAACGGCAGGAGGAGAAATCACTGCTCAGGACATCGATGATCTTTTAGCCAGGAAAGAAATAAAATACTTGGCGGAAATGATGAATTGGCCGGGAACGGTGGACAGGGATCCGGAGGTCATGGAAAAAATTGCCGTGGCCCAAAAACATGGAAAACCAGTGGATGGCCATGCTCCTGGATTAAAGGGAGAAATGGCAAAAAAATACATTGAGGCTGGCATTAGCACCGACCATGAATGCTTTACACAGGAGGAGGCAATGGACAAGTTAAAACATGGAATGAAAATCGCAATCCGCGAGGGGAGTGCAGCCAAAAATTTTGATGCCCTAATCGACCTAATAGATGACCATGCCGATCAAATCTTATTTTGTTCTGATGACAAACATCCGGATAATTTAGCGGAAGGGCATATCAATCAGCTTGTCATCAGGGCTATAAAAAAAGGAAAAAACCTGTATGATGTACTGCAAGCTGCCTGCCTAAACCCAATTAATCATTATTCGCTTGATGTTGGTCAATTAAAAACAGGGGACTGGGCAGATTTCATTGTTGTGGAAAACCTGGAGGATTTCCCCATGATCCAAACTTTTATTAATGGTAACAAGGTAGCAGAAAGGGGAAAATCCCATATCAAACCTGTAAAAATTCCATTGATCAATAACTTTAACACAAGCTTAAAATCCGAAAAAGATTTTCAGCTCCATGGAAAGCAGGCCAAGATCAGGATAATCGAAGCTCTTGATGGGCAATTGATCACCCCGGAAATCCAGGGAAATATTTGCATCAAAAATGGGATGGCTACCCCAAACTTAGAAGAAGATATTTTAAAGATCACAGTAGTCAACCGTTATAAAAACTCCTCACCCTCTATTGCTTTTATCAAGAATTTTGGTTTGAGGGAAGGCGCCATTGCCAGTTCAGTAGGACATGATTCCCATAATATCATTGCTGTGGGAGTTGATGATGCCTCCATTGCAAAAGCAGTCAATTTAATAATTAAAGCAAAAGGGGGGATTTCAGCTGTAAACCCTGGAAAGGAGAAGATTTTACCCCTTCCCATTGGAGGAATTATGTCCAATGAGGACGGTTATTGGGTAGCAAAAGAATATACCGCAATAGATCAAATAGCCAAAGAAATGGGATCCGGCCTTGCTTCACCTTACATGACCTTGAGCTTCATGGCACTATTGGTAATCCCTGATTTAAAGTTAAGTGACAAAGGGCTCTTTGATGGAAAAAAATTTCAGTTTATAGACATATTTGTACCATAACCTCTTACCTAAAATCTATTTTCAGGAAAAGGCTTCTTTTTCAATTTGGGAAAAAGGAATTGGAAACCCATTCTGATTTTAATTCTTTTGAGGATCAAAAATAGACAAACTATTTTTTTTCCAATCTGAAAGACTTTTTATTAATTACATTTTTTGGAATAACCCAACAAATAATAGTACTTTTATTCTTAAAACCTTTTGAATCGATTACCTCTTTAGAAGTTTATCCATTATCTAATTTCAATTTTTACCATTTTGATTGATTTAATAAGAAACACCTGGAATTTTCTAACGATTGATAATTTTAACTATAATGTAAAAAGCAAAATATTCAATTCCATCTCTATTATTGTCATTTTTTATTTGGCCAGCATGGCTTTGTTTAACATGTATTACTTAGGTCAATTAATGTTAGGATGGATTGTTATAGGTGCTACACTAGCTCAGGGCGGGGTTTATTATTTGGGAAGGTTTAAGGGGCATTACAAACTAGGCTTTTTGATCTTTAGTACCTTGAGCTACCCGATTTTGGCCATCAATTTTTATTTAAATGACGGTATTGAGGGACCGAGTTTATACATTTTCATGATGATCCATATCATCATCATGGCATTGTCTCACAAAAAAAATTACCACTTCTGGATATTATATAATTTCCTGTTTTTTAGCATTTTATTTTATATTGACAACTATTATCCTCAGATCATCCCTGCCACCTATGACAACCCTGATATTAAATTCATTGACCATGAATTAAGTTATTTAACATGTTTGGTTGGAATTTTTGCCATCATTGTCACCCTTAAAAAGTCCTATTTAATTCAGAAAAAGAAAACTGAAACCAAAAGCAGGGCATTGGGAGAAGCCAATTATGCCTTAAAAAAAAGTAATGATCAAAAGGACAAAATAATAGCCCTGATTTCCCATGACCTAAAAAACCCTTTACTTTCCATTACGCAAATACTTAAACTGATCAAAAACAAAGATTTGAATGAAGAGGAAATGAAAATGGCCCAAGAGGAGCTCTATACCATGACCAACAATACCCAAAAAATGCTGGACAATATATTGGATTGGGCCACCTTTGAGCTGCAAAACCGGGAGGTCAGCTTTACTGAAAATCATGTGGCTGATATTTGTAAAAGTTTTTTGAGTGTTTACCACACTTTGGCCAAACAAAAAGGCATCCATTTTATAATTGACTATGAAGATAACCCTATTATCAAAACTGATGTTGACAGGTTTTCCCTTATCCTTAGAAACCTGATTCAAAATGCCATTAAGTTCACAAAATCAGGTGGATGCATTAAATTTCTAGTCAAAGAGACTACCCAGCATGTATCTGTAATGGTGGAAGATTCCGGAATAGGGATATCACGGGAAAAGATTAATACCCTTTTTGAAATGGATATTAAGACCACCTATGGAACTCAAAGGGAAAAAGGAACTGGCTTGGGGTTGTCCCTTTGCAAAGAAAACTCAAAAAAAATAGGAGCCCAATTATCAGTTGAAAGCGAAGAAGGGAAAGGCACCACTTTTACCCTTACCCTTCCTCATTAATGTTAAACTGCCCTTTGTTATTTAGAAATTGGACTTCTTTTGGTCATGATATCCTCAAATATGGCATGGGCATGAATAATGGTGTTTTCTATGAAATATTCCCGGGTATTTAAACCACCGCAAACCACACCGGCCAAATACAAACCAGGGATATTGGACTCTTGACTGTTGGAATCAAAACAGGGCCTCCTTTTTTCATCCAAAGTTAGATGTACGCCCAACTGGTCCAGCAATTCATAATTAGGCTGATATCCAGTCATGGCCAGCACAAAATCATTGGGAACGGTTTCCTCTCCTTTTCCGGTATCCAAAACCACTTCATTTTCCCGGATCTCCTTTATTTTTGTGTTAAAGTAAGCCTTAATAGAACCTTCCTTTATCCTGTTTTCAATATCCGGCAATACCCAATACTTGACGTTCCTGTCCACGGATTCATTCATCATCACCATGGTCACCTCTGCACCTTTTCTCCATACTTCAAGGGCAACATCAACCGCTGAATTTCCTCCACCGACCACAATCACTTTTTGACCAATATATGGCCACGGTTCCTTATAATAATGAGTAACTTTATCCAGATCTTCACCGGGTACATTCATTTTATTAGCAAGGTCATAAAATCCAGTAGAAAGAATTACCTTTTCAGCCAGATAGGTCTCTTTAGAGGATTTCACCACAAAATAGTCCCCTTCTTTTTGAAGTTTTTTAACCTCCTCGTAAAGCTTCACTTTTAACTGGTAATGGTCAGTTACCCTTCTGTAATACTCCAAAGCTTCCGGACGGGTGGGCCTTCTATTAATGGACATAAACGGAATCCCGCCTAACTCCAATTTATCTGAAGTGGAAAAAAATGTCATGTTAACCGGATAATTAAATATGGAATTGGCCAAGGTTCCTTTTTCAAGGATTACATAGTCCAAATTATATTTTTCGGCTTCAATACCACAAGCCAAACCTATGGGGCCGGCTCCAACAATCAGTACATCTACTTTTTTCATATTGTATAGAACAGTTTTCCATTATTTGAGTTCGCCAAAAGGCGATAAATTGTGATTTCTGGGGACGACCATCAATTTGAATGGCAAATTTAAAAATTAAATGCCAATTGATTCTTTTTTCACTAACTATCCCCGGTAATTTCCAATGGCTTGTCCTACTTTTAATTCCACTTGCTGGAAAGCATTTTCAGGAGCAT
Organism: Echinicola jeungdonensis; assembly: GCF_030409905.1. NCBI lineage: Bacteria > Pseudomonadati > Bacteroidota > Cytophagia > Cytophagales > Cyclobacteriaceae > Echinicola > Echinicola jeungdonensis. Next base: position 2,456,333 of record NZ_JAUFQT010000001.1, on the reverse strand, counting down.
CTGGCCGGGTATTTTTTTCCAAAAGAATCACTTCACCATTTTCTTTCCAACAAAGGACAGAAATATTCACCGTTCCATATTCCCCACCATAACGAATAAACCGGGCAGAAAGCGCCTGTTCCATTTCTTTGGGAATCCCTGTATAGGGTAATAATTCAAAAGGTTCTTTTTTCTCTGACTGGTGAATAGCCATAAGTTGATTTAAAGTGAACTCCCCCTTACTGGAAATATGAGCCAGATCGGATTTTGCTTTTTTCACTTTTGGCCAAGGGTCATCCAAAAGAGCATTGCTAAGTCCATGAATCCCCGGCTTGACTTCTTCTATTCCCTTTTTATAATTGGACATATAAAACAGATGCTCACCAGAGCCCACCAGTAAATTAAAACCATCAAATCTGTCCTGAAATTTTTCTACTTCCTTTAGGTAAGCAAGAGGATCAACTTCTTTCTCCAAAAAATCCTTGACCAAATTTCCCCTGCTTATTGGGTTGGATTTTAAATGATCCAAATCCCGGAAATTTGTAATCGCCGCAAACCGGCCCGAAGGATGAAAGCCCATCCAAGTCCCACCATTTTTCAGGTCTTTACCCGCAAAAAAACCCGCAGGCCATTGATGCAAGCCCTGAGTAGGTCTTTCAAAAAATTCATCCCGGTTAGCAACCAATATTAATTTATATCCCGGGAACCCCTTCCAATTAAATGTAATTAAACACATCACCATAAAAATAAAGAAAAGGCCAGAATATTCTGGCCTTTTGGGCAATTAAACAGCTTTCCCCACTCCTTTGAGTTGGACGATCTGCATCCCTTTCACACATCTTTTGAGATGCTTTAAAAGGCTCTTTCTCAACCAAGTAAATCTTTATCCTTTAACAATCCAATTCTTTATTTATATGTATATACAACTATTAATATACCTAAAAAGTTCCTTTTTTTTATTCTAAAAGGTACTTTTTTTACTACAAAATTAAGTCTTCCTCCTCTAATAAGATTTTATATACGATTTAAATCATATAGTTTTATTACGAAACAAATCGTACAATCTCATGGCTTACAAGCCCACTGATAGTGAACTGGAAATTCTAAACATCTTATGGAAAAAAGAAGTAGCCACTGTACGGGAAGTGCATGAACAAATAGCAAAAAAAAAAGATACCGGCTATACCACCACTTTAAAAATCATGCAGATCATGCATGGTAAAAAACTTTTAAACAGAAAGGAACACGGAAGAGGTCATATATATATGCCTGCCATTTCGGAAAAGGAAGTCCAAAACTCTTTGTTGAACAATTTTACCGCAATGGCATTCGGAGGCTCTGCTAAAAAGCTCATCATGCGGGCATTGGGTCAGAGCAATCCTTCCAAGGAAGAAATCAAAGAAATACGTGAATTGCTCAAAAAATTGGAAAACCAATAATCATGGACCTTCTTAATTCCCTCATCTCAGAGAAATACATTCATGCCATAGGCTGGACATTGGTACATTCAATATGGCAAATTGTGCTTATCAGCCTTGCACTTTGGCTGGTAATCAGGTGGGCTTCCGCAAGATCCTCGCAATTTCGGTATATGGCAGGCCTGATTGCATTGATGGTAATTATTATTACCACGGGTTTTACCTTCCAGCATTACATGGACCAACAAGACCCCACCGAGGTGACCACACCCGGGGAAGCTTTGGTTCATCAATTAGTTCCACATAATTTCACCCCCACCCCACCAGCGTCTCCTTCTCAAAACAACCTAGAATTCTATTATATAGAACCTTTATTTCCTTTATTAACCAATTTTTGGTTAATGGGTTCTCTATTCTTCTTTATCAGGCTCTTTGGAAGTATAGTGGCCATTCAAAGTTTAGATCAAAAACATGGAATTCCTTTTCCTGCAGATTTGCAAAAAAAGACAGAAGGTTTGAAAACATCTTTGGGCATTCACCGCAAACTAAGCATTTTGGAAAGCCAAATCATCCATGTACCCATAACCTATGGGATTTTAAAACCAATTATCTTAATACCGTGCAGCCTTCTCATTCAAATCTCCCCCAAACAGTTGGAGGCCATAATTGCCCATGAACTGGCCCATATAAAAAGGTATGATTATCTGGTTAATATTTTACAATCTTGTATGGAGGTATTTTTCTTTTTTCATCCTTGCTTTTGGTGGATTAATGATATGGTCCGAAAAGAAAGAGAAAATGCCTTCGATGATACTGTTCTGAAGCTGGGTTTTTCTCCTTCCCATATGGCTCATGGTTTGGCTACAATTGCAGAAATAAACAATGCTAATGCCCCTGATATTTCTTTGGCAACCCATGGGCCCCAACCAACTTTAAATAGAATAAAAAGGTTACTGGGCTTCCGAACCCCTAAAGAGAGCCCATCCCCTTTAATTACCCTTACAATCATATTTTTTTGGTTCTTAGTGCTATCCTGTTCATGGGAGCCATACCTTCAAAAGAAAAAAATACCCTTATTGAAAAATCATTGAAAGCAACTCCACCTGTCCCGGCCCAAACACCACCCACAGCTGTCACAGAAGAGGAAATAGAGGCTGTTTATGAACTTAATTACCCGAGGAACTATCCTTCTGACACTATCCCTCCTTCCAAACCCAATAAGATAGAGAAAAACCCTCCATCTGTTGAAGGTGAGCCTATGCCCCTTTTAGAGCTTTCACACCTTCCTGCCATAGACTTAGATATTTCACCTATGCCTGTTATTCCACCATTGGAAGTGATTGAATTTGTCTCCCCTATGTTGAATATGGATCTTGACATTGCAGATGAAGCCTTGAACCTCAGCAATTTTTCAGTGGAAATAGCTCAGCTTTTCCAAGATTACACTCCTCAAAACTTAAAAAGGAAAGCTGAACCCCAGGCCAAGTTTGAGCAATTGGAAGGGGAAATGGAAGCCAAGTCCAAAGCCTTTGAGAATAAAATGGAAATATGGGAAAAACAGCATGCTTCCACCATCAAGGAATGGGAAGTAAAAATGAAAGTTTGGAGTAAGGATATGGAAGGAAAGCAAATTGAGTGGGAGGAAACCTATGGTCCAAAAATGAAGGAATTCGAGAAAAAAATGAAGGCCTGGGAAAAAGAAAATGAGCCCAAACTCAAAGAATACCAAGAAAAAATGAAAGCTTGGAAAATAAAGAATTTCCCTAAAGAGAATGGAGATTCCAACAACTAAGTTAAAATCATCTAAAAAAACAAAACCCAGCCATTAAGCTGGGTTTTGTTTTTAGTGGCTTTTTAAATATTCTTTGAAAGCCCTAAAATCATTTTTTAGAGGTTCAGTCTTTTTGGTTCCATGGAGGAAAGTTTCCAACCTCTCCGGCAAAGGCAATTGAATATCCAAAGTTTCCTCTACCACATTGTTGAACTTACCAGGGTGGGCAGTTTCCAGAAATATGCCTGTATACCCTTCATGGTCTTCCAAAAACTCTTTCAATCCTAAGTAAGCCACTGCACCATGAGGATCCATGATATATCCAGTTTCCTTTTTTACCTTCTTCATCGCCCCACGGGTGGTTCCATCATCATAGAAATAACCTTTCACTTTGGCCTTCAATTCTTCTTCATCATTCCCGTACAAGGCCAAGAGCCTGTAAAAATTGGATGGGTTACCCACATCCATACTGTTACTGATGGTTTGCAAGGAAGGTCTTGCCCTAAAGGTCGCTCCACCAAGATAGTCTGGCACCACTTTATTGATATTGGTGGCTGCAACAAATGTATCAATAGGCAAGCCCATTCTCTCAGCAAGAATCCCCGCAGCAATATTTCCAAAATTACCACTTGGAACTGCTACCGCCAATTTATCTGTTGTTTTGGGCAGCCGCGAAAAGGCATAGAAATAATACAGGCATTGGGGAATCCATCTGGCAATATTTATGGAATTCGCAGAGGTCAACAGCATTTGCTCATTAAGCTCTTTATCCAAAAAAGCCTCCTTAACCATGCGCTGGCAATCATCAAATACTCCATCCACCTCCAAGGCAGTTACATTTTCACCCAAGGTAGTAAACTGTTTTTCCTGGAGAACACTCACTTTTCCGGAAGGGTAAAGTATTACCACTTCCACTCCGGGCACTTTATAAAAACCGTTAGCAACAGCACTCCCAGTGTCTCCGGAAGTTGCCACCAAAACTTTAATTTTCTGGTCTTCGACCAAAAGGCTCATCAGCTTGGAACAAAACCTTGCTCCAAAATCTTTAAAAGCCAAAGTTGGACCATGGAATAATTCCAAGCTGTAAACCTTTTCCTCCACTTTTACCAAGGGTGCATCAAAGGTCAAAGTATGGTCCACCAAGTCTTTAATTTGATCCTTACTAAGGTCCTCAGAAAATATGTTTCCAATTACTTCATATCCAATTTCCTGAAATGAAAGAGAAGGCAATTTTTCAAAAAAATCCTTAGGCATTCTTGGAATGCTGCAGGGCATATAAAGCCCTTGGTCCGGAGCTAATCCTTTGATAACCGCTTCCCTGAGATCAACTTGATGTCCCGAATTATTGGTACTGTAAAACTTCATGATTATTCTTCATTGATAACATAGGCTCCACGGATGTTAACCGCAGAAACATATAAATCTACCTCTAAGCCCATTTTATTAAATACTTCCTGACTTATATCACTTACTTTATGGGCAATTTCCCTGCTGGGAGACAATATAAAGGTAGTAGGTCCAGAACCTGAAATGCCACAACCTAATGCCCCTGCTTCCTTAATGGCTTCTTTGATTTCTTCATATCCAGGGATCAAAACTGCTCTGGACGGTTCTGCAATCACATCTTGTAGAGAACGGCTGATCAAACCCATATCTTCCTGAAAAAGACCCGCAACCAATCCTGCAATATTTCCGGATTGGATGATGGCATCCTTTAAAGGCACTTGCTGCCGGAGAACACTCCTGGAATCCGCTGTATTCAGTTCAAAATGTGGATGTACCAAGGTGCAATACAAGCCATTCGGGACATGAAGCTTGGTCACATCCAGCGGATCATAACTTCTGACTAAAACGAACCCTCCTAAAAGGGATGGAGCTACATTATCTGCATGAGGGGCTCCACAGGCCACACCCTCGGCAATCATAGCAAAAGGCAATAAATCTTTTTTATCCAAAGGATTTCCCAAAAGCCGATTGGTTGCCTCTAAAGCGGCCACAGAACTTGCGGCACTGGAGCCCATTCCACTTCCCAATGGCAACCCTTTGGTCAAATGAATCTCAATTCCACCCTGGAAATCTAATTTTTCCAGCATAGCTTTAACAGCTACACTACAAGTGTTTTTATCCACATCATAGGGAAGCCTACCTTGGTCTCCTTCTATTTTGGTTACTTTAAGGCCGGGCTCCTCGGAAAAGGTAACAGTTACCCTGTCACCCAATTCCTCAACAGCAAAGCCCAGGATATCAAAACCACAGGACACATTGGCTACGGTAGCCGGTGCAAAAGCGGTTACTTTTTTCATCTTGAGTAATTCCCTAGTCTAATTATATCGGCAAAGACCCCTGCAGCAGTCACATCGGCTCCAGCTCCAGGTCCACGCACGATCATGGGGTAATCATTATATCGTTCGGTAGTAAACAAGATCATATTATCACTTCCTTTCAATGTATAGAATGGATGCTCACTGTCCAGAGCATTCAAGCCAACTTTGGCCTTCCCATTCTCAAGGGTAGCCATAAATCTCAACTTCTTCCCCTCATTATTGGCCTCTTCCAATAATTTTTGGAAATGGCCATCATGAGCTTTTAATTTTTCCATAAACTCCTCCACAGAGGAAGCATCCTGACAGTCCTCAGGCACCATACTTTGAACTTCTACATCTTCAAAATGGAGGTCCTGACCAGCATCTCTTCCCAGGATCAAAATTTTCCTTGCCACATCCATACCACTAAGGTCATCACGTGGATCAGGTTCTGTATAGCCTTTTTCCTTGGCTTGGGCTACAACTTCGCTGAAAGGAATTCCTTTTTCAAGTTCGCTGAATATATAATTCATTGAACCACTAAGTACAGCTTCAATGCTGTGGATATGGTCACCACTCAATACCAAGTCCTGAAGGGTATTGATCACCGGCAAGCCTGCAGCCACATTGGTTTCATAAAAGAACCTAACGCCGCGTTGACCAGCCAGCTTTTTAAGTTTTTTATAGGTATCCAATGGACCCGAATTGGCCTTTTTGTTAGGCGTAACGATTCCCACTTTGGCATCCAGGATTCTTTCATATACATCAGAAACATCCTGGCTGGCAGTACAATCCACCAATACGGAATTGGAAAAATTCATTCCTGACATGGTGTCGATAAACTTGTCCATATCCATAGGAATATCATTTTCATCAGGGGGAGCAACTGTATTCAGGTCAAATCCATCTTCATGGAATTTCATGTATCTTGAATTGGCCATACCATGGATTTGAATGTCCAGCATATTTTCCTCCTGAAGTTTTTTCTGCTGGCTTGCAATCATCTTGATCAAGGCTTTTCCAATCAATCCAACCCCTACCAAGAATACGTGAAGTACCTTGTAATCGGATAGGAAGAAAGCCTCATGCAAAGCATTCAGCGCTTTTTGCAGATCAGATTGGGAGATAACCGCAGAAATATTCAACTCAGAACTACCTTGGGCAATGGCAGTCACATTGACATTATTTCTGCCCAAAGCTTGGAACATACGGCCGCTGGCCCCTGGATTGTGTTGCATGTTTTCACCTACCACGGCAATCACAGCCATTTCAGGAAAAATCACCACTTCATCCATATCCCCGTTCTTAATCTCATAATAGAACTCCTGCTCAATGATCGCCTTGGCTTTAGCACCATCCTTGGATTGGATGGCTACGCAAATGCTGTGCTCTGAAGAAGCCTGACTGATCAGGATCACATTGATCTCTGCATCTGCCAAAGCCCCAAACACCCTTCGGCTTACTCCGATCACTTCTACCAAGCCTGCACCTTGGATGTTTAATAGGGATATATTTCCCATGGAGGAAATTCCCTTGATCATTTTTCCATTCCCGGAATCGTTGCTGATCAAAGTCCCTTCCTCATCTGGAGCAAAGGTATTTTTTATTACAATAGGAATATCTTTTTTCATGGCCGGCTGCATGGTGGCCGGGAAAACCACTTTGGCTCCAAAATGGGAAAGTTCCATGGCCTCACTATAACTCAAATGTGGAATAGTGAAGGCAGCGTAAACCAATTTTGGATCAGCGGTCATTACTCCAGAAACATCAGTCCAAATTTCCAAGCCTTCGGCATCCAAAGCAGAAGCAAAAATGGCTGCAGTATAATCAGAACCACTTCTTCCTACAGTGGTGGTTTCTCCTTTGGAGGTGGAACCGATAAATCCGGTAATCACTTTAAGACCTGGGTGGGAAGCAAAATAATCATTGATAAGGGCATCAGTGGTTTTGAAATCCACACGAGCATGCCCAAAGCGGTCATCAGTTTTCACAACATCCCTGGCATCAAGGTAAACCGCTTCCTTACCCCTGGCCCTCAAACCTGCCGTCAGGATAAAAGTAGCCAATCGTTCTCCAAAGCTCAGGACATAATCCATGGTTCTGTCAGAGCATTCTTTTATCAAATAAATCCCGTGGAAAAGGTCTCCCAACTCATTGAACCTTACTTTTACAAAGGTCAATGCAGTGGACTGCTGCTGCACTGGCACAAGCTTTTTCACTATAGCCATATGCCTTTTTTCCAATTCCTGCAGGATGGCATTATAGCTCTCTTCACTTTGTTGTGCGATAGAGGCACATTGAAGTAATTGTTCAGTGACTCCTCCAAAGGCGGAAAAGACAAGTGCAAAGTCTTCCTTTTCAGCTTTTTCCTCTATAATGGAAAACACCTTTTCAATATTTTCAATGCTAGAGATGGATGATCCTCCGAATTTTATAATTTTCATAAAAATGAATACGTTTTAATAACTTTCTATTGGAAATTTGGTCCAGCCCGGACCGATTAATGGCGGCAATATAATAGATACAAACGGGATTACCCCGTAATGGTGGTAGTAAAAAATGTACCGGATTTGGCAGTAGTAAAAAAGACACAGTCAACCTTCTGAATCATTTCAGCAATAATGGGGGTGATATTTATTAGGGCTGTGTTTAACATCATTTTTTATTTGAGCGACAATTCTAATTACAATTTTCAAATATCACAAATTTTACAGAATGAATTCTCATTTTATATCGGAAAAATCACAATCTCTATAAAACATAATATACTTTCAATAAGCTCTTTAGAAAAATTTTTTATTTTCCCTGGAATAAACATCACCTCGATTTGCCAGGGCGAACATTTTCTTGCAAAAGAAAAATGAATGGGGACGAGCACCACCGAAAATCAATCCCTCCAGTGCCAAACCGCAATTCCCCTTCTTTATTTGCCCTTCTTTAAAAATTTACTTGGCCTTTATCTTTCAGCTTTTGGTTCCATTTCCAAACTAACCACCTATCTGGAACTTTTAGCGCTTCACTTTAATGAATAGCCTGTTAATCGGCTGGCCGTTAATTACAGCAAGAGCTTTTCCCCACTGTTTTTCAAAGTGGCAAATATTCCAAAAAACTGAAATGCGTGGTTAATAATAAACATTCCGGGATGGTCTTCCAAAATTTTCACTTCCCTACTCCCCCCTATTTAGTAGACTGCTTCCAATTTATATTCCATTCCATTGAAACTGATTTGGTCCCCTGAGCTTTTTCCCATCATTTTTTGGGTTAAAGGCGCTTTTTCTGACATTGCAAATATCTCCTGCCCTTCTACCAAGAATTTCCCGAAACTTACAGAAACATAAAAAATAAGTTTTTGGGTGTGGACAACACATCCTTTTCTAACTGTCTCAGAATTATTTTTTAATGGTAGGCTTTTTACCATTTCCCGCTGAGTTTTATAATCCTGCAAAAGCTTTTCTGTTTTGGTTATTTCCTGCTGGACCATTTCTCTACCCGTTTCATATTTATCTCCAGCACTGCTTTTTGTGTCCTCTGCTGCGGCATTTTTCAAATGGTTGATCTGCAATTGGGCCTCCTCAATTTTTTCTTGGATCAAATGGACCAGTGCCTGGTGGATCTTGTATTTTGGAAGCGGTATCGTAGTCATACTATATCAACGGGTAAGGTTGCAAAGAAAGGGAAAATAAAAAATCCTTTGGGGCAAATGTCATTTTTTGTTTCTTTGAGCATGACTATTAAAGCAGGATTTATTGGAGGCATTGCCATTTTTCTTTTATTCATTCTTTTCAAAGGATCCATTTCCTCAGACAAAAGCCAATTGATATTTACCCTAACTTTTATCCTTCTGGAACTGATCATCATTGGTAGCGTCGCTATTCGAAAAAGAAAAAACCGGGGAATTAACAAGAAATAAACTTTAGCGAAGGGCTAAAGTGGAACAATCCCATCTCATAAAGTTCCAGAAAAAAAGGCGGGATTGATAAACATCAACGCCGCCCCTTACAGCTCTGCAGGTCTCTAAAATCACTTTTCAATACCTGTAACAGAATTGCCCAGGCATCAATTATCTTTGGAACTTTCTTTTTCAGCTCTTTTCATATGGGAGATTTCCCCTCCGGTGTTACTTTTCACGTCGACCAACTTGGGTTCACCATGAAACCAAACCTTTCCGGCAGTTGCCGCGGAACCTTTGATAGAATTATTCACCGTAATGGTAGAATTAGCTGCAGTATTGGTTCTTACCTGGGCATTTTCCACTATCAAGTCCGGTCCACTAATTTCAGATTTGGTAAAAGCCTCCAAAATCAAATCCTCCGCTTTTCCCTCTATAAAAATTTTCCCGTTTGTACTGGTTTCAAGGTCCAACTTGGCTGCACGGACTTTAGCTTCCAGATAGGAATTTGTATAAGCTCTTAATGTTACTGATTTATTTTCAATAACATTTTTCACAAAAACTTTAGCACCGGTCAAAGCTTCCACTTCTTCTATATCCACATAAGTAATGGTCACTTTTACGGTATTGGAGCCAAAATTTCCATGTGAAAGTCCCACAATTAATTGTTGTTTTTTGACCTCGGTCTCTACATCCCCCACATCTACTCCCGAAGCCGTAATTTCGATGTGGTTCCTGGTCCCCTTGACCAATTCAGCTTCAATGGAATTGGCCACTTTAACGGCTCTGAAGGAGGAAAGCTCCCTTGAATCTTTGCTGGTCTGGGCCAAAGCACCTGCTGAGAAGACCATCAAGGCCAAGCCCAGCAAAATTGCAAATTGTTTTTTCATCTTTGATCTTGGTTTTATGATCATACACCTCCATATAATTTAAAGGTTGTATTCTTTAATGAAGGACTAGTGGCAGCATAATGCATGGCTTCAGCAATCTCAACAGGACTTACCCATTTGGAAAAATCCTGGTCCGCCATGGCTTCCCTGTTTGGAGGAGTATCAATGATACTGGGCACAAACACATGGGAGCGAATGTTGGTGGACTTAATTTCCTCAGCCACGATGTCTGCCAGGCTAATCACTAAACCTTTACTCAAAGCGTATGCCACAACTGATTTACCATCGGCGGGCTGCAGGGCTGGACGTGCTCCCACATACAAAAAAGTCCCCTTATTTGCCTTTTTAAACACCGGTAAAAAGGCTTTTGTCATATTATAAGCACTATAAAAATTTAATTGGAACATTCCTTCCACATCTTCTTTCGAGGTTTGGTTTAGATCGCCCATACCAAAGCCACCTACCAACATGGCCACTGCCTCTAGCTCACCATATTGCAATGCAAACTCTTTAGCAAAGCCTATTACAGCTTCCTCATCTGTCACATCCAGCTCATAGACATCATCGGCTTCCTCCAGCTCATCACTACTCCCCGGAGCAATGGTGGCAATTACTTTAAATCCCTCTCTTTTAAACTTTTCCACTACAGATCGACCCAAATTTCCCGCAGCACCTGTGATGATGATATTTCTATTCATATTCCTAAAATTGTTATGTTAGCTATTTTTGATTACTATTGGTACAAAAACTATAATCTTAAAATTAAGATTAATTTCCGAAATCCATATGGTTAACGAAAAAACAAAAATCCGCCTGAAGGAAACCAGAAAAAGCTGGATTTTCCTCCTGAAGGTGTTATTTTACTTTGTACTGTATTGGCGTTATGACAGAATACTTGACGAACTTCTTCCTATTTTTCCATTATTTGACAACTTCCTAAAAGCCCTCACCTTTATGCTGGGCGGGAATATCTTGGTTTCATTGGGAAGAATTCTTTCTGTCCATTTTTATCTGAGAAAAAAGGGCCAGGATCCCCTTCAAAGTAATTTCGTACTTGGAATCAACCGGATCGCAGGGATTCTGAATGTAGCCATCCTAACCATATCCATGATGTTCCTTTTTGGAATCAAACCTTTGGAGTTTTTCACCAGTATTACTATTGTGGCCGCTGCTATTGCCTTATTATCGAAAGATTACATCACCAATATGATCAATGGCCTGATCATCATGTTCTCTGATCAACTTTCCCTGGGTGACATCGTCAAAATAGGAGACCACCAGGGCAAAGTAATTGATGTCACCTTGCTTAATATGGTCTTGATCAATGAAGACTCAGACATTGTCATGATTCCCAACAGCTCGGTATTAACCTCTCAAATCCTTAACCACTCCAAACAAAATATCAAAAAACTCACGTTTGAGTTTGAAATGAAAATCACTAAATCCCTTGAAGTCAACCAAATTGAATCCAGATTAAGAGAAACATTAAATTCCTTTGATACCTATATCAATAAGAACTCCATAAATTTAAAGACAATGGCCATCCAAAAGGAGGGCGTCAAATTTAAATTTCAATTTTTATTGAGCAGCCCCAAGAGAGACAAGGAAAAAGAAATCAAAAGAATCATTAACCAAACCATTATTGAAATAGCCTGTGACAATTAAAAAAAACAATTTCTTTAATTTGGTTTATCAGGTGGTCCGATTGATCCCCAAGGGAAGAGTAAGTACTTATGGAGCGGTAGCTGCCTACCTTGGTGCCAAATCGGGGGCTCGCACTGTTGGTTATGCCATGAACGCTTCTCATACAGTTCCCAATGTCCCAGCACATAGGGTAGTCAACAGACTTGGGCTCTTAACAGGAAAAAATCATTTTGAGTCACCCCAAAAAATGCAAAAACTTTTAGAAAATGAAGGGGTAAGGGTCATTAATGACAAAGTTGTGGATTTTGAGGCTATTTTCTGGGACCCAAGTGAGGAACTTTGTCTATAAAAAGTAAAATTTTACACCATTTTCCCTCATCCTAAATAGCTAGTACCATCTATTCCATGAAATTATACCTACTAAAATTATGACTTTATTACCAATCAAGTAATTTTAACGAACTCAAAATACGTGTTTTTGGTTCTATTAAAAAAATCAAGAAAAATGTGTACGCTTTTTGCAAGCAGTATTTCGATTTGAATAAAACACCTACATATGGAAAGAGAATTAAAAAGACACATTGCCGAAAATCTAAGGAAATACAGGGTCCTCAGAGGGTTCACTCAGGAGTACATAGCTGATTACCTTGGCAAAAAAGATTATACGGCTTATTCGCGTTATGAACAAGGACGTTCAAACCTAAAAATGGATGACGCAATCAAACTTTCTACCTTGTATGAGGTTGAAGTACAAGACCTGATCAAAGGTGCACCTTCCATCAATAATTCCACGGAATCCACACCCAATGTCGAAAAAAATCTTTCTGTGCTAATCACCCTTGACGGCACCTTGGAAACCTTGGAAAACCAGTTAAAAAGGTTAAAAAAAATGAATGCAATGATTGAAAAAGGGGAAATTTAATAATTTCTCCTTTTATGCTTTCTCACCCGAAAGCAGCACAATCCCAAAAACATCAACAGGCCATTTAGGATCAATATTTCAAATCCAAAACGGTAACCCCAGAACCATTCTTCAGAGTTTTTGCTAATGATATAGGCAATTAAGGGTGCCAAAACAGAAATGTAAGGCACTACTTTATCCTTTATTTGGTAGTTGGTAAATAAACCAAATGCGTACAGGCCTAATAAAGGGCCATACGTATAGCCTGCAATAATGAATACAGCGGTGATTACACTTTGATCATTAATCCACCAAAATGCCAATACCACTAAAAACATCAAAGCGGTGAAAGAAAGGTGAACCTTTTTCCGGATCGAATACTGCCTATCTCCATCATATTTTTTTTCGATTCCCAAAAAGTCATAACAAAAAGAGGTCGTCAATGCGGTTAAAGCTGAGTCTGCACTGGAATAGGCGGCTGCAATTATCCCCAAGACAAAAACTATTCCGGCAAAAACACTGAAATGCTGTGTGGCCAATAAGGGGTACAAATCGTCTGAACGCTCTGGAAGAGCAATAGCATTTGCATTTGCATACATATAAAGTAAAGTCCCCAACATAAGGAAGAACAGGTTGACGACAACCAGGATGATGGTAAACCAAAACATATTTTTCTGAGCGTCACCAATGCTTTTGCAGGTAAGGTTTTTCTGCATCATATCCTGATCAAGTCCCGTCATTACGATGGTAATAAAAGCCCCTGAAGCAAATTGCTTGAAAAAATTGGTGCTTGACTGCCAGTTCCAATTAAAAATTTTGGATTGTGGCGTTGCTCTTACCTTTGTCCACAAATCCTGAAAGCCATCAATTCCTAGGTCTTGGGAAATCAAATAAATGCTGGTACCCACCGCCAAAAGCATAAAGAGAGTCTGCAAAGTATCAGTCCACACAACCGTTTTGATTCCCCCGCGATGGGTATACAGCCAGATCAAGGATACCGTTACCAGTACCGAAATCCAAAAAGGAACCCCCCATTGGTCAAATAGTATCAATTGCAAGACACTGGCTACCAAAAACACCCGTATAGAAGACCCCAATGTTCTTGATAACAAAAAGAAAAAGGCTCCGGTCTTGTAAGACCAAAAACCAAACCGACTTTCCATGTAGGTATAAATGGACACCAGATTTAAGCGGTAGTAAAGTGGCAAGAGTACTTTTCCTATAAACAGGTAGCCTAAAGTATACCCCAGAACCACCTGGAAATAATGAAAATTGGTATTTCCAACCTCACCTGGCACGGAAATAAAAGTCACACCAGATAGTGATGCTCCTATCATACCAAAAGCCACCAAAAACCATGGAGATTGGCGATCGCCGGTAAAAAAAAGTTTCTTTTGAAATTTTACGGGTTGTTAACCAGGAGATTAGGAACAACAACAGAAAATAGGACGTTATAACAACAATTACTAACTTTGAATCCATGGAGTTAAAAGATAAAGGGTGCTAATTTGTCTATTATTCTTTAACTTTGCAAAATGAATATGCAACCATTAGAACATACTGCAGAAGAGGAAATTGAGATCTTACTGGAAAACCTGGTAGATACGGAAGAGCATGATTTGGTGGTGTTTAATGACGACGTCAATACTTTCGAGCATGTCACCAAGATTCTGATCAAGGTTTGCAAACACAGTCAGGAACAGGCCGAACAATGCACTTTAATCATCCATTACAGGGGTAAATGCGCGGTCAAAAAAGGCAGTGAAAACCAGTTGAAGCCTATGTGCCAATCCATTCTGGATGCAGGCATTCAGGCAGCCATCGTCTAAAAATTACCTTCCGTTGAATTTTCCTTCAAAATTAATCGAAGAGGCGGTCCAGGAGATCAGCAGGTTACCCGGTATTGGCAAGAAAACCGCTTTAAGGCTTGCCCTGCATCTTTTAAAACAACCTGAAATGGTGACCGAAAGCCTGACCCAGGCCATGACCAAGCTCAGGACAGAAACCCGCTTTTGTAAATTATGCCATAACATCTCCGACGATGACATTTGCCCCATTTGCAAAGGCGTCCACAGGGACAAAGGTTTGATATGTGTGGTAGAAGACATTCCTGACGTTTTGGCTATTGAAAACACCTCCCAGTACAATGGGCTTTACCATGTTTTGGGCGGAGTGATCTCCCCTATCCAAGGAGTAGGCCCGGAAGAATTAAAAATCGATTCCCTATTACAAAGAATTGACCAGCCTTCTACTGAGGGACAAGTACAAGAGGTCATTTTAGCATTGCCCTCCACTATGGAAGGAGATACCACTTCATTTTTTATTTCGAGAAAACTTAAGGAAAGAGGCATCAAAGTAAGCACAATTGCCCGGGGAATTCCGATCGGAGGAGAGTTGGAATACACCGATGAGGTAACGCTGGGACGCAGTATCCTGACAAGAGTAAATTATTCTACTGATTAATCAGATTTTCTCTTGCATTGAAAAAAACCAATTTCTATATTTGCGCTCTCGTTCAGGAAAAACGAGGCTTAAAAAACCAACCATCGGGGATTAGCTCAGTTGGCTAGAGCGCTACACTGGCAGTGTAGAGGTCATCGGTTCGAATCCGATATTCTCCACTAAAAGGCTTGTCGAAAGACAGGCCATTTTTGTTTTGCAGCCATTTCATTTTTGGAAAGTGGAATTACAAATTCCCAAGATAGAAAGGTGTAGTCGCAGACTACACCTAGAGTACAAAACCAAGAATAAGGCCCCTAAAACAAACTCGGTTTAGATTTTTTCCACAAATTAATTTAGGAGCTAGGTGAAGTTTGCAACTTCATCCCTTTTATTATTTCAATTTGAAATTGACCATCTCAATTTACAACACCACACTCTCTCTAAATCCGCACAGGTCAATTGAATAAGGTACAGTTCTTCGCTGAGCAGGTATACTTCCTGGGAATCACCATTCGACCTCTAGATCAAGAATCATAATACTGGATTATTAAAAGCAAAAAAAACCATCCGGATTAAAGGATGGCTTTTTCTTTCTGTTCTCTTCGCTTTTGGTCTTCTAATGGTCTTCTCATTTGAGGAAGTTTGTACCTATTGTTATTCAAAACATTACTGGTTGCAAAACACTCTTGGTTTACCCATTCCCTCAATTCTTTCGCTTCGTTCTTGTTTAATAATCTGAGTGCTTTCTTATACTCCTTCTCCCACAGCCTCTTATCAAAACGCACCTTTTCCAAAATCAATTTGTAATAATCAAAATAGGATGTTTTCATAATTACTGGTTTTAATTACTACAACAAAGAAATATTAAATCGAGAGTGACTTATACTCTATATAAAAGAACCGTAAACTAAAAATTCAGGAGGAGAATGTGTTTGTAATTCTGTCCATTTATACATCAAAAACATGATCATAATAGGTTTTAACCTGTTAAATCAGTATAATAATTACGAACGGGCGAGAAAATGGTTTTAAAAAATTAAATTTTAGCCATGTTTTTAACCTGTTCAACCCCTGACTGTAAACCCTCGTGATGGTGAAGTTTGGAACTTAAACCTTTTTTTCAATAGAATTTTAAATTAACCCACTCAAATAAAATTAATAATACATCAGCTTACATTCCAATTAAACCTCCCCACTCACTTTCTCTAAATCCGCACAGGTCTTTTGGATTAGATAAAGTTGTTCACTAAGCAGGTCTTCTTCTTGGTCTTTTGCTGGTTTTAATAGATCATCTTTTCCCAAAGCAGGAAATTTTACACGGAATTTTTGGCCATTAAGTTTCTTAATAGCTTTCTGTAGATGGTTTCGGGAGCGTTTGATCATAATAATTTGGTCTTGGGTGGAAAGCACCAATTCAGACCGATCCAGATTGGTGGACAAAGTGGAAAGGTAAGAGGCCAGCATATGACTGAGGACCATAAACTGGTGCATGGCTTCTTTGTTTTTTTGTTTACCCTTGGGCTCTTCCAGCATGCGTTGGAAGGCAGCCGCCAAATTAGCTGTTTCCAAATGGAGCTTTTTCCTGGAAAGCCGGTAGGCTATTTCATCAAAAGCACCCGGATCAAATCGGCAAATTAATTGTTGGAGATATTCCAGGTTGGCCTTAAGGACATTACCCATCAATACATGAACTCCTCTAGACTCCCAAATAGGAAAAAGGTAATGACTGGCCAAAAATGCCAAACCAGATCCTAAAAACGTATCCAAAATCCTTTCCCTTGCAATCATAAAATTGGCCTCTGGGTAAATGAACCCATAGAGGATAAAAATAAATGGCGTCATAAAAACTACCCCAACCACATACCTTATCCTCCAAAAGGAATAGGCCAACACCATAAATACCACCATGATAAAAAACCGGACCGTCACATCTTCAACCCACCATAAAATCAACACCCCTGTAGTTCCTCCAATTGCGGTACCGATGATCCGCTCCATATTCCTTTTCTTGGTGATACTAAAGCCTGGTCTTAGAATGACCACAATTGTTAGGACCACCCAATAGGAATGTTGCCCCAATGTAAGTTGAAGAGAAATCAAATAGCCCACCAAACAGGTCAAAGATAACCTAAGGGCATGGCGAAGGACTGATGATTGGAAGGTGAAATTATTTTTCAACACCTTAGGGTCAAAATCCTGATGGGAAACAAATTTGGGAAGACTTTCCTCCTTATCCCTGGAAAGGAAGACCACCTCCTCCTGCTGAAAAATATGGAACATATTGTTAACCCTCTTGCTGATACTTTTTAGATTGACATAAATTTTTCTCAGCATCAACACCCTCTCCCCCTTTTGTGCCAAGGTATCAATTTCCTCTTTGAGTCCTTTGAGGGTTTTGCTTATTGGATATTTTCTTTTGGGTTCTTCGTTATTATTCAGGGCATGCCCAAGGTTTGACATTTCATCAGCAACCATAATTATGGCCTGACCAAAATGATCAAGCACCTTATAAAGGCCATACATTCTTCTTAACTCATTATAATCATAATGAACGGACATAGATTGCTCAAAAATATCAAGAGAATCTACGAAAACCATTATCAATACCCTTCCGGACCGGACGGATTCACCAACCTTTACCCGTGCCTTAAAAAGCATTTCCCTTACGTTTTGCTGATGTTCATTTACCTTAACCTGCTGTTTAGATAATTTTTGAAAGTTGGAAGGCACCTCCACTTTTTCCAGAAAGAAATTCCCCTTCAACCGGATATAATGAGCTATATGCAGGATACATTCCCCTAGAGCCTGCTGGGCCACCCTAAATGGACGAATTTCCATTAGGGAAAGACTTAATGCCGTATACCAAACCCCTCCTGCTAAAACACAGAGCGCGTACCACCAATTATCCCCGGATGTTTTATGCTGGTCAATTGAAATGGCCATTGCCAATAAAGCTGCAGTCCCCACGGAAGCCGCCCGGTTTCCGTAGGAAGTATACATGGCAAAGACAAAACAGAAAAAAGCAATAACAACTCCCAGAATTATGGTATTTTCATTGGCAAATCCCGTAACCAGGGCACTGACAAAGACGCTTACACAGGCCACCAACATCCCTGCCCTTCTGTGAGAAATAGGGCCTGAAGTATCCGAAATACTGACAAAAAATGCCCCTAAAGAAATAATAAGGCCGGTTTTGAATTCATCGAAAAATGAAAAAACCAAGGCAGGCAATAGCACCCCTAGGGTGATTTTTACCCCATCAGCAAAATATTGCCCCAGTAGAAAACTTTTTATTTCAGATGATTTAAGAAAAGTCATTTTAAAATTTATAAACGAATTTATAAAAGCTTGTCCATTAATTTAAGACATAGGCCTTAATTTCATAAAATCAACAAAAAACAAATCTTTCTTTCCAATTTTAGCCCTTTAACTCACCCCCTCAAAACCCTAGTTATAAAGCAGTTACTCATCAATTCAAATTCTATCCAATCAGAACCCATTAAACCTTATTTTTTAAGTTGCCATTTTTTGAAGACACTTTTTGGATTGACCTTAGTATTAAAATTTTGTAGATAAGACCGCTATAGCCTTTGTCCTATCAGGCTGCACATTTGCCATTATGAAATATTATTAAAAGGGCTTGGCATCCTACTGAGGCAGGTTCCCCCTCCGCCTTCAGCGAATGAGGAGGGATGTTTTCCTAAATCGAACTGGGATCATTAATTTTTCAAAAACCTCAAAATATTTTCCATATCTTATTAATCCTCTCTATTTTAGGTGAATTAAGTATGATTTCTCAATCATTTTTTTTGATTAAGTTATTTTCAAACCCCAAATGACATTACTCTTATTAAATCCATTCTTAAATGGACAGTAAACTTCTTTGTATGAAAAAATTCAGATCATCATGTCTAATAACTCTGATATTGATTACTGGGGTAATTTCCTCCTGCAGTTGTAATCCCGAAAAGGTTTTTCAAATTGTCTCTTATTTTTCCAGCACATTTAAAGGGGTAGAAGATGCCCGTTCAATAGGCCAGTTCGGCAGAGTGGAAGCAAATATAAATAAAGACCTAGCCCATGGGGTAAGCACCATTAATCTAAAATTATACAATGGAAAATTACCATCTTTATACGAAAATGAGGCCAATATTGCCAGGCAATGTGCAAAAGCTTTTATCCTGGGCTCCGATACTGAAGACTATGATGAGATAATAGTTTTTATCATCAAAACAGGAAACTCTCAATCAGAAAAAATCATTTACAAAAGCCAGTACAAGTTTGAAGTCCCCTCATTAGTTGAAGAATAATCAACAAATAGCTCGAAACAATCCCTCTTAAAATACAACCTAATAACCCAATTTTCATGAATCAATTCAACGCACCCTATCAACCACAACTAAAAAGTGTTTCCATAGGAGACTGGGTAATCACGATCATTGTTACCTCCATACCCATCATCGGATTTATTTTTTTGGTGGTTTGGGCATTGGATAAGACCATCCCCGAGAGTAAGTCTAACTATGCAAAAGCTTGCCTTATTCTGTATGTTTTGTTTTTCATGTTAGCTGTCCTTTTTGTAGGGATCATTGGAATTAGTACCTTTGGACCTCCTTTCTTTTCAAGACCCCATTAAAACTATGAACATCAAAGCCATTTGTACGGACATCGACGGCACCTTATTGAACAAGAACAGGGAACTTTCTGACAGAACCCTCAATGCCATCAAAAATCTCCCCGCTGACTTCCCTTTCATACTTGCTTCTTCCAGAATGCCAAGTGCCATGAGGCATTTGCAGGAGGACATGCAAAGGCTGGATAATCCATTAATCTGTTACAATGGCGGTTATATTCTTCATTTTGATTCAAATGGGGCTGAAATCCTGGACACCGTAAAAATCCCCATTGACATCTGCAGTCAAATCAGCCAATTGGCTGAGGGTTCCTCGATTCATATTAGTCTTTACCACGAAGATGAATGGTATGCCCCTCAGGATGACCATTGGACTCAAAGGGAAATTACCAGCACCAAAGTAACCCCGACTATTAAACGCTGGGAAGCGGTTAAGCAGGACTGGACATCCCGAAACGCTAGTCCCCATAAAGTAATGTGCATGGGGCCTGCTGAGGAAATTGATCATTTATTCAACTCCTTATCAAAAACCAATCAAGAAGACCTCCACCTCTATCGCTCAAAGGATACTTATATCGAAATTGCCCCCAAAGCGATTTCAAAGGCAAGTGCCTTAGAGCTCCTTTTAAGCAAAAAGTTTGACATTTCCCTTGACGAAGTGATGGCATTTGGGGATAATTACAACGATATCGACATGCTCCAATCCGTTGGTCTGGGCATTGCTGTGGGTAATGCAAGAGATGAAGTAAAAGCAGCAGCAAAGGAAATCACAGCCAAAAACACCGAAGACGGAGTGGCTCAAATGATTGAGAAATATTGCCTATAATAACCCTTCCCCGGTTTCCACATCCTCCACGGCCTTGACCAAAAAATCCTGAAAAGGCTTCAATAGCATGAAATCATCGATGATTTTCCCTATTAAACCTTGAGAGGTTATATCCTTATCACTTAAAGTATGGGTAAAAATAAAGCTTTTCAACCTGAGCAAATCAATATAAGGATGATCAGCATTATAATCTCTGGGTGAAGTTTTAAGCCGTTCACCCTGTATTTCCCCAAACCGCTTATGGATACTGGGCTCATTTATTATCCTTAGCATTTCTTCTCCCGAATAGTCAATTTCCTGCCTGATTTTTTTCAAAACCTCTGGTGGGGGCATCCAAATCCCCCCGGCCAAAAAACTTTCCCCGGGCTGAATATGCAGATAATACCCCGGCATGTTTGATTTTTTCCCTTCTACCGCAAATAAAGCTGCCATATTAATTTTATAAGGGGCTTTATTGGAAGAAAATCTAATATCCCGGTTTTGCCGAAAAACACAATCCTTTGCCTTTAAAGGTTCAAGACCAGGCTCTAATTTTACCATTTCTATTAATAAAGCCTCAACCAGCTCTAAAAATTCACTCCTTGCATTTTGGTACCAATCCCTATGAGCATCCATCCACTCCTTTGAATTGTTTTCAGCCAATTCTTCCAAAAATTTTAAAACATTTTTCATCATACCCATTTCAATATTTTGAGCCTGGTTAAAATTAAAACTAATTTTGATCCTTTTGGCAAAAAAAAGAAAATTACCGCCTAAAACCCACCCCTAAAAACCCGTTCGATTACGTAATCTATTAAAAACTACGTAAATTTAATTACGTATTTTTACTTATTATTGAAAATCATTTCATATATTAGCGGTTACAAACAGGGAAGTGCGAAATCTAACCCTTCAGGATTATGGGCATAGGATAGACATGAAAAAGTAAGAGGAATAGCGTTCAACCATGTTTTTCCTATGCTCCATTCACCTTTTAACAACAAAGGAATCCATTCCCTGAAATCTGGACCTATTGGGTTTTCAAAACTACAGTAAATGACCGTAATTTTACGTAATACAGCATTAACCTTTCAAAATTCCCTATTGGGTTTTGACCTTTTTAAGGTCAAAACAGCAGCAATTCGGGGTTTATTGGACAATGGCTGTTCATGTGACCCAATGGAGCATTCCGGGGAAATTTATGAATCGAAGATTAAATTTCACTTGGAGTATAATTCTCTTTTCAAATGCCCCAAAATCAATAATTACAAATTAAAATCAGGCGAGCTAATCTCGGCCGATGAAAATAAAAGCCAAAAGAAGAGGGAGCTTTTGGTGGGGAATTTCTCGGCCTTGATAGCTTCCCCCCTGATTTCTATCAATAAATTACTCAGGCTATTTGATCAAATCATCAGTTATGGCCAGCCTATAAAAGTCAATTTCAAACACCCAGTAACCAAAGAAAAACCAACAACCAAAGCTTCTGCTGAAAAAAGCTGGGCTGGGGTCATATTGGCTCCAGTCCCAAGCTTTTTGACTGCAAAATAAACCCAGAAACGAATCAAAAAGGTTTCCCTTCAATTTAAGCTTTACACACATGAATTCAACAACTAAAAAAGCCACTTCAATTAACCTACTGGACTTTAAGTCCCCACAAATGCGGGCTTTCCATTTGTCATGGTTTGCCTTCTTTTTGTGCTTCTTTGGCTGGTTTGGAATTGCGCCATTGATGGCTGTGGTCCGGGAAGAGCTTGAATTGACCAAATCCCAGATAGGAAACATTATCATTGCTTCTGTGTCAATAACCGTTTTGGCCAGACTGGGAATTGGTTGGCTGGTTGATAGAATTGGACCAAGAATTACCTATACATACCTATTAATCCTAGGATCCTTTCCTGTGATGTTCATTGGAATGAGTGACAGCTATGAGACGTTCCTGCTCTTCCGCTTGATCATTGGAATGATCGGATCATCTTTTGTGATTACCCAGTACCACACTTCTGTCATGTTTGCCCCTAATATAGTCGGAACGGCCAATGCCACTTCCGCAGGCTGGGGCAACCTGGGAGGAGGGGTTACCCAAATGGTCATGCCATTGATATTTGCCTTATTTATTTCTTTTGGCTTTTTGGAAGCGGAAGCTTGGAGATACGCCATGGTTGTTCCAGGAATTGCCATGATCATCACGGGGTTTCTCTACTACCATTACACTACAGATTTCCCTGAAGGAAATATTGATGAATTGAGCAAAAAGGACCTTGAATATAAGAAAAAGAAAAAATCTGATGGCAAAGGAGCCCTTAAAGCTGCGGTGACTGACAAAAGAGTTTGGTGCCTATTTCTTGTTTATGGAGCCAGCTTTGGAATCGAACTTACCATCAACAATATTGCAGCCATATATTATCACGATTTCTTCAAGTTGGACCTTAAAACTGCAGGTTTAATTGCAGGTTTGTTTGGGGGCATGAACTTATTTGCCCGTTCTCTTGGAGGTTTTTTCGGAGACCGTTCGGGCATCAAATGGGGTCTCAAAGGCCGGGTAGGATTCTTGGGAGTTGTAGTTTTGATTGAAGGGTTTGCCCTTATCCTTTTCTCCCAAATGACCCTTTTACCAATTGCTATAGGAACCATGATCGTATTCAGTCTTTTTGTCCAAATGGCAGAAGGCGCAACATATTCCGTGGTCCCATTTGTAAATAAAAAAGCTATTGGAATCATATCCGGAATCGTAGGTGCCGGAGGTAATGCAGGTGCGGTTATGGCCGGCTTTTTATTCAAAATGGAAGGCGTTACCTATGGAGAATCCCTATGTGCATTAGGCATTGCCGTTGTGGCAATTAGTTCAACGACTCTTCTTATCAGGTTCTCTGAACAGGATGAGAAATCAGCAAAAGAAGAGCTGGAAGAGTCTCTGGCTGAAAAAAAACTTCAGCCTGAATTAGTAAATAGTTAAAATTTAAATCAAATCCATCTATCATATGTCAATGGCAAAGGCAGAAAGGTATAAAAGTACTTGTTCTTACTGTGGTGTAGGATGCGGTATCATAGTCCAAAAGGATCAAAAAGGTAAGGTGTCCGTTGAAGGAGACCCAGACCATCCTGTCAACAAGGGAATGTTATGCTCCAAAGGCATGAACCTGCACTACGTGGTGGAAGACAAGTCTGACCGGCTACTCCATCCACAAATGAGATGGGGAAAATCCCATCCCCTTGAAAAAGTGGACTGGGATACTGCAATAAACCGGGCAGGAGCTGTATTCAAATCCATTATCAAAAAACATGGACCCGAATCAGTTGCCTTTTATGTCTCCGGCCAGTGTTTGACCGAAGAATATTACCTGGTCAACAAACTGGCCAAAGGTTTCCTTAAAACCAATAATATAGACACCAACTCCAGGCTTTGCATGAGCTCTGCAGTAATGGGATATGTGAAAACCCTAGGCGAGGACAGTGTCCCCATTGCTTATGAAGACATTGAACTGGCAGACTGCTTTTTAGTTACTGGTGCTAACCCAGCCTGGTGTCACCCTATCCTCTGGAGAAGGGTGGAAAGTCACAAAGAAGCTAACCCTGACACCAAAATTATCGTGGTGGACCCAAGGGTTACCCAAACCTGCTCTCTTGCAGATTTACATTTACAGATCAATCCAGGCACAGACGAAACCTTGTACCTGGCCATTGGAAGGTGTTTGATAGAACAAGGTGACATTGACCTTGATTTCATTGAAAAACATACTGATGGTTTCGAAGCCTACAAGGAAATAGCCATGGGAACTTCACTGGAGGAAGCCTCCATTATTTGTGGAGTCCCGGTTTCAGATATCAAAAAAGCAGCCAGTTATATTGGAGATGCCAAAGGTTTCCTATCCCTATGGGCTATGGGCTTGAACCAAAGTGCTGAGGGGGTCAATAAAAACCTGGCCCTAATAGACCTGAATTTGATCACAGGACATATCGGCAAGCCGGGTTCCGGACCCTTCTCCCTAACAGGACAACCCAATGCAATGGGTGGCCGTGAAGTGGGGGGAATGGCTACTTTGTTAGCCTCACACAGGAACTTAGCCAATCCCGAGCACAGAAAAGAGGTTGCTGACTTCTGGGGGGTTGATGAGATCCCCGCCCAACCAGGTAAAACCGCAACGCAGATTTTCGAAGGCTTGGAAGATGGAAGCATCAAAGCCCTATGGATTATCTGTACCAATCCATTGGTCAGCATGCCGGATGCCAGAAAGGTTGAAGCAGCCCTTAAGAAGGCCAAATTTGTGGTCGTTCAAGAAATCTCCAACAAGGCAGAGGCCATCCCTTATGCGGATTTGGTTTTGCCGGCAGCAGGATGGGGTGAAAAAGAGGGTACCATGACCAATTCCGAAAGGAGAATCAGTTACCTCAACAAATTCACCGATGCTCCTGGAGAGGCTCTCCCTGATGCAGAAATCTTACTCAGGTTTGCCCAAAAAATGGGCTTCCCAGGTTTTGACTATAAAAACATGGGTGAGGTCTATGCGGAATATTGCCGAATGACCAAAGGGACCAATATTGACATTTCAGGGTTGGATTATGACTTTTTAAAAGAAAATGGAACTGTTCAGTGGCCATTTGTCGATAAGTCAAAAGGAGGAACACCAAGGCTGTTTACGGATAAAAAATTCTACACGCCAAACCAGCGTGCACAAATATTAGCTGCAGGTCCGAAAAACAAAACCGAGCTTCCTACAGGGGTTCTACCATTGATCCTGACTACAGGAAGGATTAGGGATCAATGGCATACGATGACCCGTACGGGAAAAGTGAGTAAATTGAACAAACATATCCCTTCTCCCTTCCTTGAAATTCATCCTGAAGATGCTGCAGAAAGAGGCATTAATGATGGAGACACAGTTCTGGTTAATGGTAACCGGGGAGAGGTCCGTGTCCACGCACAAGTCACCGACAAGATCAAAAAAGGAGTGGTATTCCTTCCCATGCACTGGGGAAAAATCTTAAAAAATGACTTTGCCCGGGCCAATAATATTACAGGAAACGCCATCGACCCCGTTTCCAAACAGCCGGATTTCAAATACTCCGCTGTACAAGTTTCCCTTTACAAAAAGCCAAAACAAAGAATAGTCATTGTAGGAGCTGGGGCGGCTGCTTACCGCTTTATTAATACCTACAGGGAATTTAACAAGGAGGATGAAATCCATGTATTCTCCAAAGAAAAATATCCCTTTTACAACAGGGTATTACTTCCGGATTATGTAAACAAACATAGGACTTGGGAAGATTTGCAAAAATTCAAGTCCTCCAGTGAAATGGAAAAACTCAACATTAACTTATATGTTGAAAATGGAATTGAATCTATTGACAGGTCCAATAAGTCTGTAACCGATGAAAAAGGAAGGGTACACCACTATGATACCTTGATCCTCGCAACCGGTAGCCGGGCTTTTGTTCCAGGCGATGTACCTATGCATTTGCCAGGTGTTTTCACCATGAGAAACAGGCAAAATGCTGATGAACTGAAGGAATACATGGACTATAAGGGCCATGTAGTGATTGTAGGAGGAGGTTTGCTCGGCCTTGAATTGGCAGCAGCCCTTCGGGAAATCAATATTGACGTCACTATCATCCAGCTTGGCTCAAGATTGATGGAACGTCAGTTGGATCCTATGGCAAGTTCCTTGCTCCGGGAAAAAATCGAGGAAATGGGAGTTCAGCTCTTTATGAACAACCAGGTTTCCCACTTGGAAGCCCAGGGAGATCAGAAAAAGATAACAGCCAGCCTGAAAAGTGGCCAGTCCATCCCATGCAATGCGGTTGTATACGCAATTGGAACAAGGCCAAACGTAGAATTGGCGAAATCAACAGGTCTGGATTGCGGAAGAGGAATTAAAGTCAATGATTACCTGCAAACCAGTGACCCATCCATCTTTGCCATG
The DNA here is from genome assembly GCF_030409905.1 of Echinicola jeungdonensis. Classification (NCBI taxonomy): domain Bacteria; kingdom Pseudomonadati; phylum Bacteroidota; class Cytophagia; order Cytophagales; family Cyclobacteriaceae; genus Echinicola; species Echinicola jeungdonensis. Next base: position 2,429,740 of record NZ_JAUFQT010000001.1, on the reverse strand, counting down.
GGGGAAATTGCTGAACATAAAGGGAAACTCAATGGCATTACAGCAGCTGCAGAAGCCCAAGCAGACAATGCGGCCAGATTTATCACTGGAGACTTATTGAGCCTATATAAGGGATCTATTCCAATGAATATCCTTAAATTCTCCGACCTGGACCTTTGCTCCATGGGTATTCCAGAAAAACCAGCCAATGGAGAGGGATATGAGGAAATATTACTGATCGATACCGCTCAAACATACTATAAAAAATGTATCGTTTACAAAGACCGATTAGTAGGAGCCATCCTTATGGGGGATAAAACCGAATTTGCGGAATTTAAAGAACTCATTGAAGAAAAAACCGAACTTTCCAAAAAACGTCAAGAATTGTTAAGAGGCAATTCCAATAAAGAAGAAATGATTGGAGAAATGGTTTGTTCATGCGGAAATGTCGGTAAAGGAAATATCACTAAAGCCATCCAATCCGGATGTCAGGAATTCCGTCAGCTCTGTCAACAAACTGGGGCCGGACTTGGATGCGGAAGCTGCAAACCAGAAGTCAAAGGCATCCTGGATGATGAGCTTAGTGCTTTGGTGGATGCCTAATGGGCAGTTTGGCCTTTTCGATTTGATTAATTAGATTAAAATAAGGTGCATTAAGTTTCGAGCTGGAATTAAAAAAAATCTAATAAATTTACTGTACTGCCCCACCGTTATTACAGCCTTTGGGGCTGTAATAACCAGAAATTAAATTCCGGTATTTGGAACAAAAGGTAAATAAACATGCAAAAAGCAGATCTCGTCAGGGTATTTGTCCGGGGAGGGATTATTTCCCCCGGGGATTTTCTCAAAATGATACATACAGCCAATGAATTAGGCACCAGTTATATACACTTGGGTTCAAGACAGGACGTACTCTTTCCTTTGAAAAACAAAAACCTTGAAACTTTGGCCACCACATTTAAGGCCATAGACACAGAGTATGATACTGATGGAGAGGAATTCCAAAACGTAGTATCTTCCTATCCTGCCCTGGATGTAATGCCTACCACCCATTGGCTGGCTTCTCATAATTATCACTACATCCTGGACACCTTTGATTATAAGCCAAAACTTAAAATCAATATTACCGACCCGGTTCAAAGCTTGGTACCCCTATTTACCGGAAACATCAATTTCGTGGCTTCATCCCATGACAATTATTGGTACCTCTATCTCCGGTTTTCTGAAATTGATGTCAAACCATGGTGTGCACCGGATTTGATTTATGGTTATGATTTGGCCAGGGTTGCCAGGGCCATTGAGGAAATCAACCCGGTCAAAAGTGAACTCAAATACCCTGAGATCTATCAAAAGGCCAAGGAAATAACTACCCCCAACACCCAACCTGTGGAACAGGAATTGGATTATCCTGAAGCCACCACACCTTATTATGAAGGAATGAACAGGGTTGTTGGAGGAAAATATTGGTTGGGACTATATTGGAGGAATAACAAGTTTACCATCAACTTCCTAAAAGCCCTTTGCCAGTTATGCCTGGACACCAACATTGGTAAAATATGCCTTACACCTTGGAAATCAATCATTGTAAAAGGCATTGCAGAAAAAGACCGTTTGAGTTGGGAAAAATTGCTGGGAAAATACGGTATCAATATCCGGCACAGTTCTTTGGAGCTCAATTGGCACCTTCCTGTATTGGATGAGGAAGCCCTTGAAATTAAAAATTATCTGGTAAGGGCCCTTGATAAGCAAGATATCAGTACTTACGGTTTAAGCTTTTCAGTGAAAACAAAACACATGGCCCTGTTTACTTCTGTGGCCATTGAAAAAACCAAAAAGGAAAAGCCGAATGACCCTGACACCTTTAATATTCTATACAGCAAAGATTTTAACCCAAACCTTTCTGAATATTTCTATTACGCTAAAAATGTTCCGAAAGAAACTTTGCCACCCTTATTAATAGAATTGAGCTATAAATATTATGATCAATTGGAGGTAAGAAAAACTTCTGATCCTGTGGATACGGTAGAGGGTACTCCCAAAAAGCAACATAGGAAATACCAGTGTTCAAGCTGTTTGACAGTATATGACGAAAAGTACGGGGATCCGGAATCGGAAATAGCAGCAGGCACTTCGTTTTTGAAGTTACCCGAAGATTACAATTGTCCGGTTTGTGAAAGCCCTAAATCCGCATTTAAACTAATTTAATTATCAGTTAAAGAGGTAAACTAAAAGTATCCTATGAAATTAAGAATCAACAATAATTCCATCAGGTTAAGGCTTACCCAAACTGAAGTGGAAAAAATAGCCAAAGAAGAGGCCGTTCACCAGACTCTCCAACTTGGCGAAAAAGAGGTCTTACGTTATAGCCTTGTCCCTGAAAAAGACGTCGACTGCATTGGGGCAAACATTAAGGATAATGAAATCCTCGTAAAAGTCCCTGCACCTATGTCCACTAAATGGGCTACTACCGATGAAGTTTCTTTAAGACATGTTCAAAAAGAAAGTACGAACCATGAAAGCATTATTTTGATTGAAAAAGACTTTCAGTGCCTGCATAAAAGGCCTGATGAGGATGAAAGGGATAATTTTCCTAATCCCCATTCTATGGAAGATTACCAAAAATGCTAACCACCTAAACCCTAACCAACCAAGGGGGGATGAAGGATCATCCCCCCGTTTTATTTATAATCGGAATTAGTTGATATGGCTGCAATAGATAGTAGCCCAGTAGGTGCTGTGGCTATTAAGTAAAAAGATTAATGGATTTTTAAAAAAGAGGGAATAAATATGGTGATTTGTCTGGCCAAAAATCGAAGCATTAGATAGTTGAGCACAATACCCACATTTTTGAATTGAGGAATAAAAAAACCGGTGCCTGTATATAATGACACCAGGATCAGACTCAAACTTCTAATTTCTCACCCCTCCAATGCTTTTTTTACAATATCCAATGCCTCTTCAGAATACTCCATATTTAGAGCTGCCTTATGGCCATCTTCAGACATTTTCCTCCAGGTTTTTTGAACAATATCCACCAACTTTCCCTCCTCTTGTCTATGTTTAGCAATAAAATCATCAAAATAATATTTCAAAAAAACCAGACAAATCACATCCTCCAAAGTCTGGACATCCTCATCGGTTTTTAACCGTCTTTTATTAAGTAGATCATCAACCTTCTTGATGGTATCATCATCATAGCCATGTTTTTTCATAATAGAACTGGCCAGCTCCCCATGAAACTTCTTAAGTTTAGTACGCCACATCAAATAACCCTTCCGGTCCATAGGATATTCTTCCCTTGGGATTTCCCAGCGTTTAATATGTTGACACCTTGCAGCCAACCTAAGTGGCTCAGAAGCATTTGGACTAAATTTTTGCAACATACCACTCATTCTGTGTCCGTATACTAACTCTTTGGGAACCTCAGAGCCGTTGATCATTTCCAAATGAGGATCTTCTGAATTGATTTTATCAAACTCCTCTATGGTTTTTTCAAATTTACTATTATTCATTTTCAGGTTAATTCTGTTTAAAAATTAAAATAAAGCTAATTCCCCACAGATAAAAGGATAAAATCAGTTTTGAAATGAGAATTTGATGGATTAAGTTAAACCAATTAGGCATTTTTGGACAAACGCCAAGGCTGAAAGAATAAAGCTCCAACTGTTATTATGAAAAGACCATTAGCACTTAAACATTAACCAAGAAACTTTTCAGGAACAACCTTTCTTTAAAAGTCATTATTACCATTTAAATAACCACAAGGCTTAGTTAGCTAATATTCAGGATATTGATTTTTTTTAAGAAAAGGGCTGGTAATTTTTTTCAAACCATGAAACTGACAGACCTAATTTTCGACAAATGGGTCGTTGAATTAGGAAAGTCGAATGATCATACGGATTTTCCCTTCTTTATTCTTTTATCTTACCTCGGTTATACCACCGAAAATGGATAGCCAAAGCCTAAAAAGGGAAACCGATTATCAATACATGTAGCTCCAACTACCCAAAATCTCTTTCCAGTTTACTTCATAAAAAAAATCACCCACCAAAAAAACAACCCCACCAATTGGCGGGGCTATTTTAGTTAAACCAAAATGAAAAAATATATTTTTTCTCATCTGGCAACATCAACCTAATTTTATTGACACCTTCCTATTTGGTTACCACAAGGGAGTCTTGTCCAAGGAGATTTTTCAAATAGTCTTTTTTCTCCCCAACCACTTTCCCGATAACAATGATGGCAGGAGCTGAAATTTTTTCTTTTTTCTGGATTTCCATTATGTCTTTCAGTTTCCCTGTAATGGAACGTTCATTTTCCTTACTTCCATTCTGAATCAGGGAAATATCCTCTTCATTCCCTCTATACTGTTTAAAAAGGGAAACGATTTCAGGAAGCTTTTTCACTCCCATTAATATTATGACCGTGGCAGAAGACTGAGCAGCATAAAATAAGTCCTGCGCGGTAGAATGATCCTTTAAGGTACCGGTAACCACCCAAAAACTTTCATTTACTCCCCTCTTAGTCAATGGTATACCGCTTAATCCAGGTACAGCCATGGCACTACTGATGCCGGGCACATAATCAGTAGGCACACCATGCTTTGCAGCATATTCTAATTCTTCATGCCCTCTACCAAATACATAAGGGTCTCCCCCTTTAAGCCTCACAACATTCCCACAAGTTTTAGCATAATTGACGATCATCCGATTGATCTCCCTTTGCTGCCTATAGTGAAGTCCAGCCCTTTTACCAACAAATATTTTTAATGCTGTGTCCGGTACGTATTCCAGAAAAGCTTCATTGGCTAGGGCATCATATAAAACCACATCTGCCTTTTTAAGGACTTTAATGGCTTTTAAGGTGATTAAATCGGGATCTCCCGGTCCTGCACCTACGAGTGAAAGTTGAGGAATTACAGTCTTCATATGCCTTTATTACTTAATTGTTAAAACAAATTTAAGTATTTTTTTACGTATTTTTACGTATTATAAAAAATAATTTCTATCTTAGCATCTGAATTAGGCTAGCAAGCAAGCTTAATTACTTAGAAATAATAAATGACCCAATCATTTAAACTTATATAGTATGACAAAGGTAGTAGTAATCGGAAATGGAATGGTAGGCTATAAGTTTTGTGAAAAACTTAGGGTTTCCGAAGCGGGAAGTGACTTTGATGTCACTGTCTTTGGTGAGGAGCCATGGCCAGCCTATGACAGGGTTCATTTGAGTGCTTATTTCTCTGGATCAACTGCAGACGACCTCATTATGGCTCCTGTAGAATGGTACAAAGAAAATAAAATTGACTTGCGCACAAATGAACTGGTTGTCAAAATAGACCGAGACAAGAAGAAGGTGATCAGTCATACTGGAGAGGAAGTTTCTTATGATAAGTTAGTATTGGCTACAGGTTCTGGCGCATTTGTTCCGCCAATTGAAGGGGTGGAGAAAAAAGGTGTGTTTGTTTACAGGACCTTGGAAGACCTGGATGCTATTATAGATTACGGCAAAAAGGCAACATCTGCTGCAGTCATAGGGGGCGGACTTTTAGGACTTGAAGCAGCCAAAGCTGTTATGGACATGGGATTGGAGGCCCACGTGATCGAATTTGCACCCAGATTGATGCCACGTCAATTGGATGATGCAGGAGCTTCTATTCTAAAATCCAAGTTGGAAGACTTGGGAATTTCCATTCACCTAAGTAAAAACACCCAGTTAATTCAAGGCGATGGAGAAATGACCGGGTTGAAATTTGCAGATGATTCGGAATTACCTGTAGATATGCTGGTAATTTCTGCGGGTATCAAACCCCGCGATGAGTTGGCAAAAGATTGTGGATTGCCAACAGCTCCCAGGGGCGGTGTCATTGTGAATGAGTTTTTGCAAACCGAAGATGAGGATATTTATGCTATCGGTGAGGTAGCATCTTACCAAAATATGATTTACGGATTGGTTGCTCCAGGCTATGAAATGGCCACTCAGGTAGTCAATCAATTGGTTGAAGAGGAAGTAAAACCATTCCTTGGCTTTGACATGTCCACCAAACTAAAATTAATCGGTGTGGATGTAGGAAGTTTTGGAGATCCATTTGGAGAGGTAGAGCCTTCCAAGCCCATTGTTTATGAAAACAAAAACAGTGGTTTATATAAAAGAATAAACGTTTCCCTTGACGGAAAGAGATTGCTGGGCGGGATTTTAGTAGGAGATGCTACGGAATACAGCATGTTGTGGCAAATGGCCCAAAACAAAATGCCATTACCTCCTGAACCGGAAGATTTGATTCTCGGAGCCAGAGGAGGAAAAGAATCCGCAGGTGCCGGAGTGGAAAGTCTTCCTAATGAAGCCCAGGTTTGTTCTTGTGAAAATGTCACCAAAGGAGATATTTGCTCCATCATCGAAAATGATGGGGTAACCAAAATGGACGAGATCAAATCCTGCACCAAAGCCGGTACCGGTTGTGGAGGATGTGTTCCCATGGTCAATGACCTGCTGAAGCATCAGCTGAAGTCCATGGGTAAACAAGTCAAAAACGTTATTTGTGATCACTTTGACTATTCCAGACAAGAACTTTTGGATATCGTAAAAGTCAAAAAGATCAAATCTTACGATGAACTCTTAGATCAGTTTGGTAAAGGGGACGGCTGCGAGGTGTGTAAACCCGCAGTCGCTTCCATCCTCGCTTCCACTTGGAACGAATTGATTACCAAACAAGATACCATCCAGGACACCAACGACAGGTACCTGGCCAATATCCAAAAAGGAGGAACTTACTCTGTAGTACCAAGGGTACCAGGAGGAGAAATCACTCCAGATAAATTAATCGTACTTGGGGAGGTTGCCAAGAAATACGGCCTGTACTCCAAAATCACCGGTGGTCAGCGAATTGACTTATTCGGTGCCCGTGTGGATCAGCTTCCTGACATTTGGGAAGAATTGATCAATGCCGGATTTGAAAGTGGACATGCTTACGGTAAATCCCTTAGAACAATCAAGAGTTGTGTAGGTTCCACATGGTGCCGATATGGGGTTCAGGACTCTGTATCCTTTGCTATCCAGGTGGAAGAAAGATATCGAGGTTTACGTTCCCCGCACAAAATAAAAGGTGCTGTATCAGGATGTATCAGGGAATGTGCCGAGGCCCAAAGTAAGGACTTTGGTATCATCGCCACAGAAAAAGGCTGGAACCTTTATGTATGTGGAAACGGAGGATCTAAACCACAACATGCTCAGTTGCTTATCAACGATGTAGATACAGAAACTTGCCTTAAATACATAGATAGATTCTTGATGTTCTACATCAGGACTGCCGAACCACTTACCAGAACAGCTACTTGGCTGAACAAATTGGAAGGTGGTATGGATTACCTGAGAGATGTTGTAGTTAATGACAGTTTGGGCATTGGGGAAGAACTGGAAAAAGAAATGGAGTTCATGATCCAGACATACGCTTGTGAATGGAAGGAAGTAGTGAACAACCCTGAACTGAGAGCAAAATTCAAACACTTTGTCAACTCTGATGAGGAAGATCCCAACTTAGATTGGCAGGAAATGAGGGGACAAAAAATCCCTGCTTCCTGGGGCTAAGCTACCCAATAACCTATTCAACATTTACAAGTGACCTTTAATTTAGAAAAATATGATATCTGAATTGGAAAAATATAAAACAGCGGATTCGTCCAAAGTTAAAACGTGGTATAAGGCAGCCCCGGTAAGTGCCTTCCCTGAAAATGGGGGTGCATGCATCAAATATAAAGACCTACAGATTGCCGTTTTTAACTTCACCAGAAGGAATGAATGGTATGCATGCCAAAACCTTTGCCCTCATAAAATGCAGATGAGCCTCTCCAGAGGAATGATCGGATCAGAAGGGGAAGAGCAGGAACCCAAAGTGGCTTGTCCTTTCCACAAGAAGACCTTCTCCCTTAAAACGGGGAAGAACCTCAGCGGCGACACATGCGATATAGCCACCTATCCTATTAAGATAGAAGACGGCTACGTGTATGTTGGTTTTGAGGATTAATTTATGGAACAATTAGCTAGTAGACCTATTTTTCTCACTAAGCAGGGTTTGGTTGATGGACCCTGCTTTTTTATTTTCCCTCCTCCCAGCCATTACCTAAAGACTATGAAACAATATTCAATATTGTTTAGTAAAATATTGAATTACTAATGAAAGCCAACTTACAATTGATTGTGTAACCGTTGACTACCAACTATTAACCAATCAACATTTTACCTTTTCCAACAACATCCTTCATCAGATCAAAAAGTTTAACTTTTTTCCCTTTTGATCTTAAAGTATTCATTGAATAAAAATTGAATCCTACCCCAACCCTTAAAAACCGGAAGGTTTTACAATAATGTTGGTACAAAAAAATATCCCCCCTTTACGTAAATATTTTATTTATACTTACCAGTTTCACAAAATCATCCAAAAAGCCATTAAAGGAACCATTCATATAAATTACTTCACTTATATTTGGCCTAGAAATCAACTTTCACCCCTAAATCCCTGAATATTTTTGGGATAGGGAATACCAAAGAAGCCGCTAGACCTTCAAAGAATCCGCTAAGGCGCTTAACTTTTTAAGTGTTTTTACGTAATTTTAAAGTCTTGCAATAGCATTATGGAAAACTCATCCCTTACGGAAAAACCAAAATTTGAAAAATTGGGCAGGTACTATATGGTAGCCCTTTGCGCCATAGCTACCAGCATTATCATCAGTCAAATTTTGGTTCAAAAATTTATCAGTGAACAAAAAAATGATTCACGGGTGGTCAATCTGTCCGGAAGGCAAAGGATGCTTAGCCAACGCATAAGTAAATGCGCACTCCTTTTGGGTGATTCCACCAATACCGAAAAAAGAGAACAATACCTGGACGAACTGGAAACTTCCTTGGAAAATTGGCAAGTAACCCATCAGGGGCTACAGGAAGGGAACCTAGAATTGGGCATAAACGGAAGAAACAGTAAAAAGATCAATCTTCTGTTTTCTGAAATAGAAAATGACCACAATCAAATGGTCCAGGCTGCGCAGGCTATTATTAAAAAACTAAAAAACAATATAAATATTCCAACGGATAGTTTGCGTAAAGATATCCGTCAGATTATTGATCACCAACAGGAATTCCTTTCTGGGATGGATTTGATTGTTTTTCAGTATGACAATGAGGCCAAGTCCAAAGTCATGAACTTAAGGAGCATTGAGCTTTTCCTATTGGTCTTATCCCTAGGGGTAATCCTTTTTGAGATATTCTTTATCTTTATCCCCTCTGCCAAGACCATTCGGAAAACTTTCAAAAAACTTTTACAATCCGAACAAAAGTCAAAAAAAATGACTTTGGAACTCAGTGCACTTTACAGTTCCTTAGAACAGGCTTACCAGGATTTACTGGAGGTAGATGTAGCGGTGGATGATGTCACCGTATATGCCAAATGCAATGCAAAGGGGAATTTCATTCATTTCTCTGATCAGTTTTCTCAATTGATGGAATTTGAAGAGGACAAACCCAAAAACCTATTCACCTGGCTTCAGGATCAAGGTTATAACCCTGAATACCTGGAAAATATAAAAGAGATGGTATTAAGCGGTCGATCCTGGAGTGGGGAGATAAAGCTGGTAAACGCCATGGGGGATTTTGTTTGGCTTAAAATGAACATTATCCCAACCATGAATGACTTTGGCAAAGCTGAAACCCTTATGATCATCAGCACTGATGAAACAGAGAAAAAAGAAGCAGAAGCCATTTCTCAAGAAATCAACAGGGAAAGGATAGAGCAAAAGGTAAAAGAGCAGCAATTCCGCTCCGCACTGATCCTGGAAGGGCAGGAAGAAGAAAGAAAAAGGATTTCCCGGGACATGCATGATGGAATAGGCCAACTCCTTTCCGCCATGAAATTCAACCTGGAGGGCATACACTCAGTAAACTCGGAATTTGAAAAAGAAAAGCTCAAGACTACCCGGGATTTACTTAAAAATGTTATCAAGGAAGTCAGAAGGATTTCATTTAACCTGACGCCAAGCGCCTTGTCTGATTATGGAATTGTCCCCGTATTAAACAAATTTTGCCGGGAAATCACCAAGCTGTCGGATTTGAAGGTCACCTTCGAAAACCAAACTGGATTTTTATCCAGGTTGGAGGGAAAGGTCGAAAACAACCTTTACCGGATCTGTCAGGAAGCTGTAAACAATGCAATCAAATACGCAGAGGCAGAAGAAGTCAAGATCACGCTATCCCATAATTCACAGTTTCTCAATGTAGAAATCAAAGATAATGGGAAAGGATTTGACATGAAAAAACTGGAGGAAAAGGGCCATTTATCAGCCTCAGGCCATGGGTTGTTCAATATCCGTGAAAGGGCCAACTTCATCAACGGCCAATGTACCATTACTTCAGAAAAAGGAAAGGGTACAACCATAGGTATCAACCTTCCTTTAGATTAAGTTAATTAAAAATTAAACCATGGAAAAAATAACAGTAGTATTAGCAGATGACCACTTGGTGGTCAGAAGTGGGATCAAAAACCTTCTGGAAAATGAAGGAGAGGTAAAAGTCATTGGTGAAGCTTCCAATGGTGAAGAGGCCCTTGAGGTAGTCAAAAAATTAAAACCAGACTTATTGATAATTGATATTCGGATGCCGGTGATGAATGGCCTTGACGCCACAAAAAAATTAACCAGCAATGACTCTTCCACCAAAGCACTTATCCTTTCCATGCATGATGACGAGGATTATATTTTGCAATCCATAGAAAGTGGAGCATCAGGTTATCTCCTAAAGGACACTAGCAAGGAAGAGTTTATGAAAGCAATCAGAGCCATTCACCATGGAGGCAAATATTTCAGTGGAGATATTAGTCAGGTACTTGTCAATAGCTACCTTAATGTAAGAGACAGAAAGGTCACCCAAAAAATAAGTGCGATTAATGAGTACGATATTACCAAAAGGGAAAAGCAAATTCTCAAGATGATTGCTGATGGAATTGGTAACAAAGAAATCGCAGAACAATTGGGTAAAAGCATAAGAACCATAGAAACCCACCGTTTTAATATCATGAAAAAACTAAAAGTGAACAATGTGGTGGAATTGCTCAAAAAACTGGAGGATGAGCCTGGACTAAAACAACACATAGAAAGCGCTTAAAAAGCAAATCAACTTTACAACAACACCTTACAAAGGCGTAATTGTGAGTTCATCTTATATTTGCTATCTTGCGAGCCAAGGTTAATATTTCATGATTACGCAAAACTCCTACGTAAACAAAATACGTATTTATACGTATTTTGCATTATTTTTTATACCTTGCGCAAGTGTTGAGAATAGCCTGTTTAATAAAGCTTTTCTCAATAGAAAGAAATATTGACAATTTAATCAAATAGCGATTATGAAGATTAACGCTTTCGGAATTGCCAAAGACATCACAGGAGCTTCTCAAATTGAATTTCCTATGGAAGAAACATTTGTAAAGGTCAAGGATCTTAAAAGCCTGCTTTACCAAAAGTACCCGGATCTGATCAACCTGCCCTCTTTGGCCATTTCAGTAAATTTGTTTTATGCCAGTGAAGAAACCATTGTCAATAAACACGACGAAGTAGCATTGATTCCTCCAGTAAGCGGAGGTTAAAAAACAATAGCATGGAAAGCCATATTGCCATCACCCCCGAAATCAACATTCAGGAAGGATATGAGAATTTGATAGACCCAAAAAGCGGGGGAATTTGTACTTTTATCGGTACGGTAAGAGACCTTAACAATGAAAAAGAGGTAAGCAACCTTTTTTTTGAAGCTTATGAAAAAATGGCCATTTTAAAATTAGAAGAATTGGCCCAGGAGGCCGGATCCAAATGGCCTCTAAACAAGGTCGTCCTTATCCATGCAGTAGGGATGAAAAAAATCACCGACCCTGTTGTTTTTGTCGGTGCATCCTCAGCCCATAGGGACGCAGCATTTCAAGCCTCTCGGTATCTTATCGACAGGCTCAAAGAGGTTGTTCCCATTTGGAAAAAAGAAACTTACCAAGACCATAGCTCTTGGATCAACGCTCACCCGTAAAATACACGCAATGCTTGTCGACAACCACGGAAGAAAAATCAATTACCTGCGCCTATCCGTTACGGATAACTGCAACCTGCGGTGTCAATATTGCATGCCTGAAGAAGGTGTTGCCTTCGCCCATAAAAACGAATTGTTGACCTGGGAGGAAATGTGGAGATTGGCCAAATCCTTTGTGGATATGGGCGTCAATAAGATCCGGATTACCGGAGGAGAGCCATTTGTAAGAAAAGGCCTGATGCCATTTCTTGAAAGGTTGGCAGAATTGCCAGGATTGGAAGAAATCTCCATCACCACCAATGCCACGTTAATCGGGAAGCATATTCCATTGTTGAAAAAACTGAACATTACCAGTATTAATGTCAGCTTAGACAGCTTGGACAAAGCCCGGTTTAATCATATTACCAGAAGAGATTATTTTGACACCATCATGGAAAACATTCATCGAATGATCGATGAGGGTTTTAATGTCAAAATCAATTGTGTGGTCATGGATAGGAAAAATATAGATGATATTATCCCTTTTATCCATTTTGCCCATGATCATAATATTGCGGTCCGCTTTTTGGAGGAAATGCCCTTTAACGGTGAATCTGACGGATTCCAGGAACTGAAATGGGATCATGTGGCCATAATGGAACATATCAAATCCGAATTTTCAGAACTGGAAAGACTTCCTGCCCCAATGAGCTCCACCTCTGTCAACTACCGGTTAAAAGGAGCCAAAGGATCCTTTGGGATAATTGCTTCTTACTCCCGTACATTTTGCGGGACCTGTAACCGGGTCAGGGTTTCTGCCAAAGGAGAAATGCAAACATGTTTGTATTCGGCTGAAACCATTGACCTTAAATCCCTGTTAGGAAACTATAAAAACGCCAACGGATTAAAATTCGGTATTCAAACAGCCATGCAAACCCGTCCTAAAGACGGGTTTGAAGCAGAACAACAATCTTTGACAAAAAAATCCATGACACTCATAGGAGGATGAAAGAACCCAGCCAAAAACTTTCTCATGTGGACCAGGATGGCAAAGCCAAAATGGTGGACGTTTCTGCTAAAAATGTCACCCAAAGAACCGCCACTGCCCAATCGGTCATCAAGTTTCCCGAAGAAGTTTTCCAATCCCTTAGTAGCGATCAATTTCTTGGTCCCAAGGGAAGTATATTACAGACAGCCATCATTGCAGGAACAATGGCGGCCAAGAGAACCTCAGACCTAATACCACTATGCCACCCCTTACCCTTAAGCAAAATTCAAATTGACATTTTCCCGGAAGAAAATCATTTGAAAATCGAATCAAGGGTTAAATGTGAAGGCAAGACAGGTGTAGAAATGGAAGCCCTAACGGCTGCAAGTGTGGCTGCACTGACAGTTTACGACATGTGTAAGGCACTTTCCCATGATATAATTATTAGTGAAACAAAATTAATGGCAAAAGAAGGAGGTAAAAATGCATTTAACAGATAATCTTTATGGATTGGTACTGGCCGGAGGAAAAAGCAGTAGAATGGGCCAGGACAAAAGTGAATTACAATATTACCGGACCAACCATAGAACCTATTTATATCACACTATCCGGGAATTTTGTCCCAGAACTTTTGTAAGCTGTCGGGGCGACCAAACCCATATTACCAAGTCAGGATTGGATGTTATCACCGACAATGCTTTGTACAAAGGGCCACTAAATGGTATCCTTTCCGCCCACCACGTATATCCAGAGGCCTCCTGGCTGGTAGTTGCTGTTGATTTGCCCCATGTCCATGAAGACACCATCAAAAAACTGGTGGAAAATAGAGACCCTAATAAATTGGCAACTGTTTATGCTACCAGAGAATCCGAAATGCCAGAACCTTTGATCGCCATATGGGAACAAAAAGGGTTAAAAGCCGCAGAAAAATTCATCAGGGAAACCGGAAAAAGTTGCCCAAGAAAATTTTTGATGAATGAGGACATCAAGCAGATATTCCCTGAAAATGACCTGGAATTGTTCAATGCCAATTATCCAGAAGATTATAAATTAGCCAAATCTAGAATTTCTCACTAATGCCTTCAAGAAGGTACGAAAAACACCATAAACTAAAAGGATTTGGACACGAAGGCCAGGAAAAGCTGGCCCAAGGAAAGGTTCTGATCATTGGTGCAGGTGGCCTGGGCACCCCTGCCGCCCAGTACCTTAATAGCATTGGCGTAGGTACCATTGGCTTGGTGGATGGGGACCTCATCGAGGAAAGTAATCTTCCCCGACAAACCCTATACACTCCAAATGATATTGGCCAACCAAAATCACAAACCCTTATCCACCATCTCCAAAAACAAAACCCAGAGACTAATTGGATCAACCACAGGAAGTTTCTGACAGTCGACAATGCCCTGGAAATTATTTCAAAATATGATTTGATAATAGACGCTTCAGATAATTTTGGCACCCGTTATTTGGTCAATGATGCTTGTGTGATCCTGGACAAACCATTTATTTATGGAGCACTTCATAATTTTGAAGGTCAGGTCAGTGTTTTGAATTATAAAAATGGCCCGACTTACCGTTGCCTATTTCCAGAATCCAACAATACGCAAACCATTCCCAATTGTGATGAAAACGGGGTGTTGGGTGTGCTTCCGGGTTTGATAGGGACCTATCAAGCCATAGAAGCTGTAAAGGTCATCACAGGAATTGGAGAAACCCTTAGCGGGAAATTACTGATTATTGACATCCTTTCTCAGTCCCACCACAAAATAGGGGTCCCCAACTTTCCGCAAAATCACCAGATCACCCAGCTTAAAGAAAGTTATCGGCAACCTGTTTGTAATTCACCTGGTATAAAAAACTTAGACCCACATACCTATCAGGATTGGATTTTGGAAGGTAAACCCATAGAAATCATTGATGTCAGAAGCATGCAGGAAGCTTCCCAGGATCCCTTTGAGAAGGGGAAAAACATACCCTTAGACCAATTAGAGAAACGGCACCAGGAAATCAACACAGTATTGCCCGTAGTCCTGGTTTGCCAGGCAGGAAAAAGGAGTCAACTTGCTGGACAGATTTTGGAGGAGTTATCCCCTCAATTTGACCTTTACAACCTGAAGGGAGGAATTAATCACCTTAGAGAGACGATACTTTAATTAACCTAACTTGATCCTAGGCAAATTTTAAACAATATCCCATTAGTTATATAGTTCATGGGTCTTTGGCAACTTGAACTAAAGCTTATTATTCGGATTAGTGGATTTTTGGAAAAAGTGAATCCAATGAACATTTTCAATACGTGCATGATTACAATTCCGCATTTTTAGTTTATAAACCCTTCATAAATGGAAAGTGAAAAGTTACTTTTATCCCTTCATTGAAAAAACCTAAAGTAATAAAAAGACCTGTTTTTATTTACCTGTAAATGAAACATGAGCAAGTCTTTAGTATAAATCGGCTGTGTACAGTTGTCAGTAGGCCATAAATTAGGCAGACTATTAAGCTACTGAAAAAATCACTAACAATTTAAAAAGAGAAAGAAATAACCACCATGATCGATATTCAAGAAGCCTTATCTCAAGTTTTAGAATCCTCCCAAAACTATGGACAGGAAAAAGTGCCTTTAATGGAATCAGTGGGGCGCTTTCTTGCTGAGGACATTCATACGGACCGGGACGCCCCTCCCTTTGACCGGGTGACCATGGATGGTATAGCTATACAATTAGGCGATTTGGAAAATCAACCACTTGGCTCCTATCCTATTCAAGGCATTCAAGCTGCTGGCCTTCCCCAAATGACCTTGGAGAACCGCAAACATTGTATCGAGGTCATGACCGGTGCTATCATGCCCAAAAATGCCGATACGGTTATTCCTTATGAAGAGGTGGAAATTCAAGATGGCCAAGCCAAAATCAACTTGGAAAAAATTGCCAAAAGAAATATCCATTACCGGGGAAGTGATTCCAGGCAAGGGGAAAAGATCATTGCCAATGGTAAAAAGATCAATGCTGCAGATATCGGGGTTCTCGCTACGGTGGGGAAAATCACAGTAAAAGTGTCCAATTTGCCCGATGTGGCCATCATTTCCACTGGTGATGAACTGGTCAATGTAGATGAAACACCACAAGAACACCAAATCAGGAAATCCAATGTTTATTCCCTCTGGGCGGGATTGATGAAAGATGGCATAAAGCCGGAAATGTTTCATATCACAGATGACAAAACTGAACTGGAAGATAAACTTAAAGGGCTTTTAAAAGATTTCGATGTACTTCTCCTGAGTGGTGGAGTTTCCAAAGGAAAGTATGACATGATCCCAGAAGTTTTGGATGATTTGGGGGTGCAAAAATCCTTCCACCGTGTAGCCCAAAAGCCAGGAAAACCCTTTTGGTTTGGATTTCACAAGGAATTGAACAGTAAAGTATTTGCCTTTCCCGGCAACCCATTAGCTACCTATGTGGGGTATCAGTTTTATTTCAGACAATGGCTTCACCAATCTCTGGGAGAAAAACTCCAATTTAATGTATGCACTTTAGGGAAATCATTGCCAGGGAATCCTAAAATTTCCCAATTTGTTCCCGTCCAAATCAACAAGAAAAATGGAGAAGCCATGCCTATCAAAAACAATGGATCCGGAGACCTTTTCAGCTTATCCCAAACCGAGGCCTTTTTGTTGGTACCAAGAAGAGAAGGGGAAAATCAGGCCGGAGAAAAATTTCAGCTAATTGAGATGAGTTAATGGTTAAAAAGGAAAATTGGGGTAACTGGACAGAATTAGTTCCGGTGGCTGGGCAGAGCCGAAGCCACCGGTTTCCTTTTATAATTTTTAATATTGTCTCACTTTTTTTATGGATTGACTCAAAAGGCGTGATCATCTTATTTAAATAAAGGCAAAAAAATAATATGCCACAGAAATGAGGCTATTTATTTCTCCCATTTTTAGGTTATAAAAAATTAACAGTCATAATTATAACTACATGTAAAAATTTGGAACTCCCCATAAACAACCTTAAAACTTTTCAACTTCCCAACGCCTAAATATAATCCACCAAGCCTTCCAACTTCATTCCTCTACTTCCTTTGATCAAAATAAGGTAATCTTCCAGTTGGGAGTCGGCCAGCCAGTTTCTTAGGCTAAAAGGGTCTGGAAAATAAAGTGCTCGTGGAGCTTTAAGAAGGGCATTTTGGACCATCTCCCCAGTGAAACAAACCTTATCGATTTCGTAGGAATTGACCCATTCTCCCAATTTTTTGTGTTCTTCCACTGCGGAATCTCCCAGCTCAAACATATCTCCCAAAATGGCCATTTTATGCTTTTTGCCAGTCATCTCCCCAAAAGTCCTAATGGCTTGCTCCATACTGCTTGGATTGGCATTATAAGCATCCAGAATGATTAAATTACTGCCCTTTTCGATCAGTTGGGAGCGCATATTTCCAGGAACATATTGACTCACTGACTGTATGGCCACCGGCTCATCTACCCCAAAATAAACACCTACGGCTAAAGCAGTGGCTATATTATCAAAATTGTATGCCCCCAACATATTGGTTGTATGTTCCTTTCCGTCTGCGGTACGGAATTTCACAAAAGGATTGGCTTCCACAAATTCACATTGATAAAAATCTCCTTTTGCAGGATATAGCACCGGGTCATTCATCCGCTTGATCATATTGGCCAAAATTTGATTTTGGCTGTTGACAAAAATGGTTCCCCCCTTGCTAATCAGGTAATGATAAAGTTCTGTTTTGGCCCTTAAAACGCCTTCAAAACTGCCAAATCCCTCTAAATGAGCTCTTCCAATATTGGTAATTAGGCCATGAGTCGGTGCAGCAATTTCACAAAGCTCCTGGATATCCCCTATTTTATTGGCTCCCATTTCCACAATGGCAAACTCAGTTTTCTCATCCATGGACAAAAGGGTAAGAGGAACTCCAATATGGTTGTTAAGGTTTCCTACAGTAGCCTTTGTATTGAATTTTTTGCTTAAAATAGCATTGAGCAATTCCTTGGTAGTGGTCTTTCCATTGCTCCCTGTAATTGCCAAAAAAGGAATATCTAGTTTTTTCCTGTGATAATTAGCCAATTGCTGTAAAGCCTCCAGGGCATCATCCACTAGGAAATACCTTTCATCCCCTTCTATTAAATAATTTTTCTCATCAATTACTACTGCCAAGGCCCCTTCCTCCAATGCTTGGGAAGCAAAAGTATTGGCATTGAAATTTGGGCCTTTTAAGGCAAAAAATAAATTCCCTATGCTGATCTTCCGGGTATCGGTACAAACGCCACTTGATTTGAGAAATGAATGGTAAAGGGATTCCAAATTCGTCATAATGATTTAAATTTTAGCCCAAAATAAATCATTACAACGCATCTTTTGGCAAGAACTTACGGTTAATTTTACAGTACAAACCTTTATATGCCCAATTTCTCCTTATGAAACCACTTTTGTCAATCTTTCTGCTACTTTTTCCTTTTTTTGTGGATGCCCAAAAATTTTTCGAATTTGGCCAAATCCCAACTCAATTGGAGAAGAGGGCACCTTCCATGCCCTTTGTTGGTGGAATCAATTCCGCACAAATTCAGACAATGGATACCAATGGGGATGGCAAGAAAGAATGGGTGCTTTGGGATATTAATGCCAGGAACATTTTGGTCTTTGAAAAAGATGGAACTAGCTTTAAACACCTTCCGGAAATGCCCCATTATTTTCCGGAAGATATTCAAGGCTTTCTAATCCTTAAGGATTTTGATAATGACGGCCTTAATGATCTTTTTACAAGCAGCCCCTTCGGTATCAAAGCTTACCAAAATGCCGGAATTGAAAACGGACACCCTATCTGGAAAGTTGCACAGGATTTTTTGCCTTTGGAAAATGGCTCCAACATCCAGGCAAATAACCTGGACATCCCTGCCCTCCAAGATATTGATGAAGATGGGGATCTTGACCTGGTGACTTTCAATTATGCTGAAGGTGATTACCTGGATTATTTCAAAAACACCAGCATGGAAAGAAAAGGTCAGGCAGACATTGATGGTTTTGCACCTTCCAAGGTGCGCTGGGGGAATTTTGAATTTTGTGGCTGCGGATATTTCTCCTTTGGTCAAACCTGCGATGGTGACCCAATTAATAAAGTATTGTCCCAAAGCGAAAATCAGGCCACAAAACACTTCGGAGGCCATTCCATTTTATTGAAAGACTTTAACAAAGATGGCTTATTGGATCTCCTCATGGGACAGGACGAATGCAATATCCTTTATTTTCTACCCAATGCAGGTACCAATGAAACTCCTATTTTCAATTCCTTCTATACCAACTTGCCAGGGTTGGCCCATTTCCCGCAATTTCCCATTTATCACGTTGCTCATAGCATTCAGGATCAACTGATCATCACCTCCAACACTTCATCAACCACAATTTCAGCTGGAATTAATTTTCGGAAAAGTCTTATTCAACTGGAAAACCAAAATGGCACCTGGCAGGAGGTCACCGATCGTTTTTTGCAAGAACAAATGATTGATTTGGGAGAAAACAGTCGGCCACACTTTAAAGGTAATCACCTGACTGGAGAATTGGTCGTTACCACCAATAATCTGGTAGGAGGTGAATCGGTTGGACAGGCCAGTCTTTTCCATCTCAACCAGGCAAGCCTTCAGTTAGAGGAAAATGATTACCTGAGCCTTTCCTCCTTGCATATGACCGAACTCCAATATCTTGAAATTCCTTCTCCCGGTAAAGGAATCCTTTTATCAGGGGTTGAAACAGAAGACCATGCTCCCAAAAGGAAACTTTTCTGGTTTTCCGGAGATAATTTGGATGATTTGACAGAAATTTCCGTCCCTGGAATTTCCTTGGGCATACTAGACCATTTTGAATATTACCTTGAAGGAGAAAACCATTACCTCCTATTGGCCCGTCAAACCGGAGAGTTGATCCGTTTTCAAGTTGAAACCGGAAAAACCCCGAAATTAACCCTCTTGGACAGAAGTTATTTGGATTTCAGGGACAATCCTGCCAGCAGAAATCTAAGTGTTAAAGTGATTAGAAAAGGAAATCAACTAAATCTGTATGCTGTAGACCAAGAAGGTATCCTCTCCTATATCCCCAATTTCACCCAATCAAATGCTACCAAACAAAGTCAAATCCTGAAATTAAAAGATGAATCATTAACTGAAACTAGGTTTGGCAGGCATACCTGGATCAGTGCAATTCCAAATGCTTTTGATGGAAAAACAGATTTAATTTTGGGCAATACAGCTGGGGGATTGATTTACCTTAAAGACATCTCTTCCAGCCAACCATTTGATAGTGAGACTAATTTCCATCTATTCCCAAACCCAACAAAGAGAAACACAAAAATCCTCAGCAACATGGATGGGCCGTTTAGGGTCATCAACACAGTCGGACAGGTGCTTTTGGTTTTCACCCCATTGGAAGCTGGGATAGCCAAAGAAATAGACACCTTAGGATTACCCCATGGCATTTACTTTATCCAGCTGAGGACCGCTAACGGAAAAATCTTCTCCCAAAAATTAATCCTTAGTCCTTAATGTAAATTGATCGGCATCTTTCCATGCTGGGAACTTTTCCCTGTACCTGGACAAAGCCTCAAAGGACAATTCAACGGTAACCATTTCTTCATTTTCTTTGGCTGTAGCAATGGTTTCCCCTTTAAAATCATATGCGGCAGAGTGGCCAGAATAAGCGATATTATTCCCATCCTCGCCAACCCTGTTCACTCCCAGGGTATAGCAGAGATTTTCCACGGCCCTAGCTTTCAGCAAAATGTCCCAGGCTCCCACCCTGGCTGCAGGCCAGCTGGCAATAAAAAAACTCAGGTCATAATCCATATTACCGTCGGTATCACTTTTATTTCTGGACCAAACCGGGAACCTTAGATCGTAACAAACCTGGGGCAGAATTTTCCATCCTTTTAATTCCACAATGTTATTCTCCAGCCCCATGTTGAAATAATTATCCTCGTGGGCCATTCTAAAAAGATGCCTTTTATCGTAATGATTCACTTCCCCAGCAGGAGTCACCCATAGCAATCTATTAAAAAATTTATTATCCTCTTTGATGATCAGGCTCCCTGTTATAACTGCTTGTTTTTGTTTGGCCATTTGTTGCATCCAACGGGTTGTTGTAAAATTCATGGGTTCTGCCAACTTCTCTGTTTCCATGGAAAACCCTGTAGGGAACATTTCGGGGAGGATAATCAGGTCCACTTCCTCCTCCAGCATCCAAAGTTTTTCCTCCAGCATGGCAAGGTTAGCTTCCCTCTGTTGCCAATAGATATCTGTTTGTACTAAAGTAACCTTTAGATTGTCAGGCATAAGGATCAATTTAAATGAAAAAAAATGGCAAAGCCTAATGCTCTGCCATATCAACCTCTTTTTTGATTTATTATTTCACGGGATAAATCATTCTGTAATCCGTGGGGATTTTGCCTTTGCTCACATCGAGAAGCTTACTTTTCACCATTCTTTTGCGAAGGCCCTTAAGGTAATCTACAAAGAGAATTCCTTCCAGGTGGTCATACTCATGTTGGATAACCCGGGCGGTCATTCCGGAAAATTCCTCTTCCTTTAATTCCCAGTTTTCATCAAAGTACTCGATGGTCAAGGTTTCGGGCCTGGTAATTTCCGCCCTGACATCTGGAATACTTAGACAGCCTTCCTCAAAACTATAATCGTCCCCATACTCATCCAAAATGATGGGATTGATAAACGCCCTTCTGACTCCCTTTTCCTCATTGTCTTCATCCAACATCAGATTACTGTCAATGACAAACAATCGAACACCTTTGTTGATCTGTGGAGCGGCAAGGCCTACTCCACTGGCATTATCCATAGTGTCAAACATATCAGCTATCATGGATTCCAAGGCTTCACCTTCTTTTATTTCCTCAGCTTCCTTTTTTAAAATGGCATTTCCGTATGCAACGATCGGATAAATCATAGTTGATCTAAATAGGTTTGTAATATGATGGCAGCACTGATTTTGTCCAGGTTGCCGGCTTTTTCTTTTCTGTCTTTCCTTTTACTCCCCATGGTAATCATGCTTTGCATGGCCATTTTGGAAGTAAACCTCTCATCCACCAAAACCACTTTTTTGTCCGCATATTTTTTTTCCAAATCCTTCTTAAGCTTTAGGGCAGGTTTTGTCATATTGGTGTCCTTCCCATCCATGGATTTGGGATGACCAATGACGATAGTTTCCACCTCTTCCTTTTGGAAATAATCTTCCAAGTAGGATAATAAATCCTTGGAATGAATAGTTTCAAGCGGATTAGCGGTGATTTTTAATATGTCTGTAACGGCGATTCCTGTTCTTTTGGTTCCCAAATCAATCGCAATAACCCTTCCCATCAATTCAATCTAATTTTATTGGTCAATTTCCTTTTTACTTCTTTTTCAAGTTCAATGGCCTTTGGGAACAACAAATCGTTTTCAATTTTGGCGTGGATGACAAGCTCATTTTCAAAATGCTGCAATTCATGGTAAAGCACCTGAATTGCCATTGGAGCTTCTTCACTTAGCATGTAGCCATTGGTTAGTTTACGGATTCCTTCCATCTCATCATCATGAACTTCATGTTCTTCAGCCAAATTAACAATGGAAGGTTGGCTCAAAATTTTCAATCCCTCATCCAACCTGTATTGGTTGTTTTCTACCTCCTGCAACATTTTTATCCGTTTGAAAAGGGTACTTTCCTCTTCATGAATATGATGGATAAAATCATCCACAAAAAGAGGAAAAACCAACTTCATATCTGAAAGCAAGTCTGCATAGCCCCCATTAGCAGGAATACCATCAATCATGCTGGACAAAAAAGGTAATTCATGGCGAAGAAAAAAATGGTGCTTCTTTTTGAGGTATGCCACCAGAACCTCTATGGGCCTAAGGTAAAACTCTTCAGAACTGGGCTCTTTTCTCATTGCCCAGTTTTCAAGTTCTTGGATCAGCTGTTGGGGATTGATCCTGAATTGCTGGCAAACCTCTGCCAGGGATTTTTGCTCATATCTATAAAAACTTATGCCAAAATAGTGTAACACACCCGCAAAAACATAGTTTTCGCGAACTAAGTCACCAATAGACCGTTTGTTTAAGTGAGCTGATTCTGACATATTAGACAAAAGTAAAATAATTTAAGCTAATTTCCGGGGATTAGCCCCCTAAATTGATTTTATTACGTTTACAAAAACGAAATAGTGTAAAACAATGTTAAATTGTATATTTGAATTTGTGGCAAATTGAATTTGTGAATTGATAAATAAATTAGGCTAATCGTGAGTGAAGAAAAAAATAGATTGCGTGAGAGCGCGAAAGGAATAAAAAACAGCAAATCCCAAATCAGACTCCCCATCATCCTTGCTTTGGCTATCTCTGCTGGAATATGGATCGGGGCCACTTTTGCAGAGCCCAAATCTGACCATAATGATTTGAAATCGGCTATTTATAAAATTCAGGAAATCATCACCTACATTAACCGGGATTATGTAGATAGCGTGGACACCAATGAACTGGTGGAACATGGTATCGAAAAAATGCTTGAAAAACTGGACCCCCATTCTAGCTATATCCCTGCAGAGGATGCAGAGTTGGCCCAGTCCCAACTGGATGGTGAATTTGATGGCATTGGAGTAGAATTCGGCATTTTGAGGGACACCATTTATGTAGTGGCCCCATTGACTGGAGGCCCCTCCGAAAAATTGGGAATCCAGTCAGGTGACCAAATCATTAAGGTAGATGGTGAGACAGTGGCCGGAACAGGTGTCACCAATAGGGATGTTTTTGACTTATTACGAGGACCTAAAGGAACGGTGGTCAATGTTTCTATCAAAAGAAAAAACCACAAAGGGCTTATCGATTTTGCTATTACAAGGGATAAAATACCCCAATTCAGCATCAATGCTTCTTACATGATCAATAAAGATATTGGCTATATTAAAATCACCCGATTTGCCGCAACCACCTATGAAGAGTTTAAAGAAGCTCTGGAAGAATTGAAAGAAAAGGGAATGAGCAAGCTTGTACTTGATCTTCAAGGTAATCCAGGGGGCTACATGGGAGCTGCTATTAATATTGCAGATGAAATTTTAGCTGATAACGCCCTTATTGTTTCCCAAAAAGGAAAAGTCAACCGATACAATCAAAAAGCATATGCCATCAAACCTGGCAAATTTGAAGATGGATCCGTGGTAGTATTGATCAATGAGGGAAGTGCATCTGCATCAGAAATTGTGGCCGGAGCCCTTCAGGATAATGACAGGGCACTCGTTGTAGGTCGAAGGTCATTTGGTAAAGGTCTTGTACAAATGCCGATTGATTTAACTGATGGAGCTGAACTGAGGTTAACAATAGCCAGGTATTACACTCCTTCCGGAAGATCTATTCAAAAACCATATGGGGAAGATGCTGAGGAAGATTACAATATGGACTGGATCAACAGGTTTGAACACGGTGAGTTTTTCAGTGCTGACAGCATCAAATTTAATGACAGCCTGAAGTTTGAAACCACCAAAGGAAGAACCGTTTACGGTGGTGGTGGAATCATGCCTGATTACTTTGTGCCCATGGACACTTCCATGACCAGCTCCTATGTTAACAGGCTATTTGGAAGTGATACCCACAGGGAGTTTATCATGGAATTCCTGGACAACAACAAGAAGAAGTTTGAAAAAATGAACTTTGAAGAATATTACCAAGACTACGAAGTATCTGATGCCATGCTGAATGAAATCATCAAAATTGGCAAAAAAAACAATGTTAAGTTTGATCAACAAGCTTATTCCAAGTCTAAAGAATATTTAAAGATCCTTATTAAAGCCCATATGGGTAGAAATATTTATGATGACAATGCATTTTATAAGGTCATCAATGATGTAAATGAGATTTACCAACAAAGTCTAAAACTGTTTGATGAGGCAGAAAAACTCGCTTTTAAAGAAGAGGTTCCAGTCACTCAAGAATAATAAAAAAGGCGGATCGATTGATCCGCCTTTTTTATTTCCTTCTCATTTTTAAAAAATTTCACCTTATCAATCGCCACATTTTTTATTCAATCCCAATAAAAAAATGGGTGTTTACCTGAATTGTTTTCAGTATCTCACTTTAGGGATCAGTACCTAGGCAAATCAACCACTGATTACAAAAACAAATTTGAACATATTAATTTCCCATGAGCCTTAATTAAATCTTTACCTTTTTCATTTAAAAAGCTGTTGATTTTATACCAAATTGATTTATTTCAGGCATCCAAATTGTTGGTCTCAATATTTTCCCTGCGAACAATTTCCTTCAAATAAAAAAATTTAGAAATGAGCAATCATCAACCAACCAAAATAAATCACATCGCTGTCTATGTGAAGGATTTAAAAGCAAGTTCAGAATTTTACCAAAACTTGATTGGCCTGGAAGAAATCGACGAACCTTTTAAGGATGGTTTACATGCCTGGTTTAGTATTGGTGAAGGACAATTACATCTCATAGAGAAAGAATCCCCATGGCAAACTCCCACTATCAATAAGGTCAATCACCTTTGTTTTAGTATGACTAACCTTGACGGTTTTATATATCAACTCAATAAAAAAAACATCCATTTTGAGGATTGGCCTGGGGAAAAAAGTAAAATTAATATTAGGCCTGATGGTATTCGTCAAATTTACCTCAAGGATCCTAATGGGTATTGGCTGGAGATCAATGATGAATATTAGTTGTGAGAATTGAAATTTAAGAGATAAGAAAGTAACATAAGGATTGAGATTCAAAACCCGCAGTTTTTATCAAAGAATCTTGGCCGAACTGGAGTTGTTGGATATTCCGGATGATATTGACCCCTGTTCCGGGCATATTGACCCCTCTTTAGGAGAGGTTTGGTTTAATAATCAGATGGCCTGACAATTTTACATTTTTTTTCTGAGACTTTCCCCTTTCAGCTCGATTCTGTAGGAGACGTGTACCAACCGGTCAAGAATGGCATCTGCGATGGTCGGCTCACCTATGACATCGTACCAGCTTGAGACAGGGAGCTGACTTGCAATAATAGTGGATTTTTTACCGTGCCTGTCTTCGATAAGCTCCATAAGATCGATCTGTTGCTGTTTATCCAGGTTTGTCAGGCCGAAGTCATCGAGGATGAGCAGGTCCGTTTTTGCCAGTTTATCAAAGAACCTGATGGCAGTGCCGTCCAGTCTGACCATCTTGATTTTGATCATGAGCTTTTGGGTGTTGAAGTAAGCGACCTTTTTCCCATGCACACAGGCCTGGTGGCCAAGGGCCGAGGCCAGGTAACTTTTTCCACAGCCGGTAGCCCCCGTGACAAGTACAGCATCCCCATTGGTTATATATTCCCCGGTTGCCAGGGTTGCCAGGAGCATATCATCCAGGCCCCTGGTTTTGTCCAGGGAGAGTTCTTCCAGTGAAGCTTTGTAACGGAACCCTGCGTTGGATTCCAGTCTTTTAAACCTCCTGTTGTCTCTTTCCTGTTCTTCTGCCTGTAACATAAGCTCAAGTCCTTCGGCAAGGGAGAGGCTTTGGTTTTTACGGGTCTCCTGTAGCGTTGTCCATGTTTGGTGCATGCCGTGGAGCCTGAGTTTGATAAGTTGTGTTTCGATCGGATTGGGCATAGTTGTTTAAAGTTTAAGTTATTGATATTGGTCATAATATGTTTTTCCCCTGACATTCCCGTGTTCAGGAAGTTCCCTGGCAGACGGCTCCGCTGTAGCTTCTGTCATATTGTTTTCCAGCATGTTCTTGATAAAGGTATAGGAGTATACTTTGTACTCCATGGCTGTATTGCAGGCTTTCTCCAGTCGCTCCTTATCCACCTTCCTGCCCAGGGCGAGCAGCCCGTCACAGGTCCTGTAAAGCTGTTCGGGGATCTTGCCCTGTTTAAACAGCAGGGAGATGTACCTGGACAAGACCTTTGAGTGTTGGGCGGCTTTGCTGCGGTAATATTCAGGACTTCTGTCCCTATAATGCTGGTGCTGGGAACACAGGTGTTCTTTGAGCGTGGAATAACTCCCTTGATTGAAGCCTCTGCTGTGTATGGCCACCCGTTCCCCTTTATGGAACACATAGAGCATACTCCGTGTATAGATCACCTTTACCCTTTGGCCTATCAGTGTATAGGGGACACTGAAATAGTGGTTGTCCCGGGCCAGATAGATGTGGTTGTTTTTGGCAACGGTCAGCCGGGCATAGTGTCTCAGCTCGAAGCGTTCCCCGGGGAGTTTCCCCAACAGGCCCTTCTCATCGGCGAGAAACTTCTCTTCCCTGCAGTAGGGCTTTTGCTGCATCCGGGTCTGGTTATGGGCTTTTACCTTTTGGCCAATGGCCCTGTTTAAACTGTGTATATCGAAGAACTGCATATTCCTGAGCCTGGCATATACCCGGGAGTAAAGGACCTTTACCTGGTTCTCTACCAATGCCTTGTCCTGCGGCTTCCTCGCCCTGGCAGGCACTACAGCCGTGCCGTAGTGGTTGGCAAAATCCTCAAGGGCCTGGTTGATACTTGGCTCATACTTGTCGGCTTTGTTCACTGCGGCTTTCAGGTTATCGGGGACCAACAGCTGTGGCACACCCCCCAACTGCTCCATACAACGGCTTAGGGCATATAGGAAGTCCGGGATGGTCTGGGAGGCCACGGCCATGGCAAAGGCATAATCCGAATAGGGAAGGCAGGCCACAAACAGCTGGCACCGGACCTCTTCTCCGGTTTCCCTGTCTATGTAGGCGATGGGCTTGCCTGCAAAGTCTATATACAGCTTCTCTGCAGGCTTATGCTCAAGTACCATGGATGGCTTTGCCCGGGCAAGATCCTGTTGGTTGAGGTGGTGGCAAAACTGGCTACGGCCGTATCCATCGGGATAGGACTGCCTGTACTCTTCCCATAAAAGAGTTTTGGTCACCCCTTTGCGCTGGAGCTCTTTTTGATAATAAGCAAGGTTGGAGATAAAGTGTTCGTACCGGGGATCTTTGTAAGAAGGGTCCCCTGAAAGGAACTGTTTCTCAATCTCAGGTACCTCCATGGACAGGAGCTTCTCCGTCGTAAGCCCTGTTTTCTTATTGTTTTCCAACAGCTTGTCCAGCTTAAAAAGATAGCTCTTGACTGTGTTTTTGCTCATCTCCAGCATGCGGGCTATGGTTTTGATGCCCTTGCCCTGCTGCCGTAAAATAATCATCTGCTTGATCTGACTCATCGGTTTTGGTTTACCTGCCATCGGATTATACTTAGCGGTTTCGAAAATGTCCGCTAAAAAACCAAAACCATTCCATAGAGGGGTCAACTTGCTCCGGAATTTAAGCCTCAAAGGGGTCAGCTTGCTCCGGATTTAGCTCAATTTTTTCTTCAGGGGGTCAACATCCGCCGGAATGACAGGCGATTCTGGCCCTTAAAGCCACTTTGGTACCTGAATAATTGCCTAATTCGGAGGGGTCAGTTTACTCCGGATTATCCAAGTTGTTAAGGATTTGCATCTCCAAGCCTTTTTTTAGGTGATTTGAACTTGCAAAGTAACCCCAATATTTAACACTCTAAATTCAAAACACCCAGCCCCTCTGTATTCTTGTCACTTAATTATCTGTATTCCGGTTTTTGCTCTACAAGAGAAAACCTTGCTTCATTTTAACCCCTAAAGCACAGGATACATATTGGCAACAAATCAATTATCTTAGCGTAAATTTCCCCAAAAATGAAGGAAACTTGACAAGTCATTAAAATAATAGTTAATTTTACACACCTCAAAAATCAACCTAAGCTCCAATAGCATTAAACAAAACCGAAATTTCGGAAAAACTAACTATGATTCAATATTCTAACCAAACCCGTATT
The DNA here is from genome assembly GCF_030409905.1 of Echinicola jeungdonensis. Lineage (NCBI taxonomy): Bacteria > Pseudomonadati > Bacteroidota > Cytophagia > Cytophagales > Cyclobacteriaceae > Echinicola > Echinicola jeungdonensis. Next base: position 2,400,907 of record NZ_JAUFQT010000001.1, on the reverse strand, counting down.
TTAGTCGCTGTTGACTGTATCATTTTTGGATTTGACGGGTCAGACTATAAATTATTATTGATACAAAGAGGCTTTGCCCCAGAAAAAGAAAAGTGGAGCCTAATGGGGGGATTTTTACAATTTAATGAATCATTGGATGAAGCAGCCAACCGGATTTTGTACAAATTAACAGGTTTGGAAGAGGTGTACATGGAACAAATGCACACTTTTAGCCGGCCTGACAGGGACCCAGTGGAAAGAACGGTTGCTGTAGCCTATGTGGCATTGATAGACATTCAAAAATACAAACAACAAATCAGTGATAAATTCCATGCACACTGGTTTAGGATGAACGAATTGCCACATTTGATCTTTGACCATGAAGAAATGGTGGAGATGGCCAAAGACCAATTAAGGTATAAAGCAGCCTTACACCCTATTTTATTTGAATTGCTGCCCAAAAAATTCACTCTCCCCCACCTTCAAGCCATGTATGAAAGCTTGTATGAGACCAAAATCGACAAGCGTAATTTCACCAGGAAGGTGCTCTCTACCAATATGTTGGTTAAAGAAAAGGAAAAAGATAAAGCAAGTTCAAAAAAAGGCGCCTATTATTACAGCCTGGATGAAAGCAGGTACAAAGACGGCTTCCAAACGGTACTTAATTTTATTCCAAAAAATGAAATGCCAGGAGCAAAAGAATAAATTGATCTGCCTTAAAGAATAATTTTTTGCGCATAATTTTTTTTTCTGAATTTTTAGGTGTAAATACGACACTTAAATTATGATAGCCTGTATTTGGGCATTTAAAATCATAACTATAAACCCACAATTTGATATTATTATGACCACAGGTTTTTCTACGTTAGATTACATTATCTTTATCCTTTACGGGTTGGCGATTGTATCAGTCGGCTTATGGGTTTCCAGGTCTAAAAAAGGCGTGGAAAAGACCGCCCAGGAATACTTCCTGGCGGACAAATCTTTGACATGGTGGGCTGTTGGGGCTTCCTTGCTTGCCGCCAACATTTCTGCGGAGCATTTTATCGGAACATCTGGCTCCGGGTTTGCCATAGGATTGGGAATTTCAGCTTATGAGTGGATAGCTGGTATTGCCCTTATTCTTGTTGCAAAGTATTTCCTCCCGATTTTCCTAAAACATGGGACTTATACCATGCCCCAATTTTTGAATGAACGATTTAACAAAGGGGTAAGTACTGCTTTTGCTGTCTTTTGGTTATTGGTATATGTCTTTGTCAACCTTACTTCAGTAAGTTACCTTGGCGCATTGGCCTTGGACAAAATCATGGGAATTGAGCTGCAATACGGTATCATCGGGTTGCTGGTCTTTTCTGGAATTTATTCTATTTACGGTGGCTTGGAAGCTGTTGCCTGGACGGATGTAGTTCAAGTAATCATCCTTGTAGCCGGAGGTCTGATCACCACTTTCCTGGCTTTGGATGCTGTTGGCATGGGGGACGGAATCATTGCCGGAATGGTTAATATTTACCGAGAAGCCAAAGACCACTTTATTATGATCATGCCACAAGGCAAAACCATGGTTCCTGACGGGGTCGGCGGCCAAAGGGATGCCTTTCAGGATTTGCCTGGGTTGGCAGTAATTCTTGGTGGTATGTGGTTGACCAACCTGGGTTATTGGGGTTTTAACCAATACATTATCCAAAAGGGACTTGCGGCAAAAAGTATCAATGAAGCCAAAAAAGGTTTGATCTTCGCTGGATACCTCAAAATCCTTATGCCTATCATTGTGGTAATCCCTGGTATTGCTGCTTATGTTTTGATCAACAATTATTCTCCAGAGCAACTTTCTGCCCTTCTGAATGTACCTGTTGAACAAATTGGAACTATCCAAAAGTCTGATGAAGCTTACCCTTGGTTGTTAAAAAACTTCATCCCTGATGGTATTCGAGGTTTGGCATTTGCGGCATTGGCAGCTGCTATTGTTTCCTCATTGGCTTCCATGATAAATAGTACCTCCACCATTTTCACCATGGACATTTATAAGCAATATTTCAGACCTAATGCCAACAACCATGAAATGGTTAAAACGGGACGTATTGTTGCTGTTGTGGCGCTGGTTATTGCCATGATTGTGGCACCTCAATTGGCTTCACTCGACCAGGTATTCCAATATATCCAAGAATATACAGGTTATATTTATCCCGGCGTTGTTGTAGTTTTTGGTATGGGACTTCTTTGGAGACAAGCCACAGCCAATGCAGCACTTTGGACGGCCATTGCCACCATTCCTGCTGGAATTGTCTTTAAAGTTTTTTATCCGGAAATGCCATTCTTATTGAGAATGGGATATGTCTTCATCATTCTTTGCTTCATTGCTTCTATCATCAGTTTTGCAGAGAAAAAAACTTATGCCAATCCGGAACACAAGTCTGGTAAACATGCTGCAAAATCAGTGGCAGCAAGTTACTTCTTCATCATTCTTGCAGTGGTTTGTACCGTTTTAGGGTTTGCATTATTTGATAGTTATGCCTACATGGGCATTGAATCCATCTTTATGATCGCAGCCATGTTCCTTATGCTAGGAATTATCCTTTACACCAATGTAAAAATGGAAACTGCGGATGCTAAATCATTCGATAATGACCCAGACCTATTCAATACTGCCACTCCTTTCAATATAGGTGCAGCAGGCATTACCCTGATTGTAGGCTTATTGTACTATTTCTTCTGGATGTAATTACCTAAAAAAGAAAACAATTTAGAGGTTTTATTAATATGAAAAATTTAAAAGAAAACGAGGTTTGGTTTATCACGGGGAGCCAGCACCTTTATGGTGAGGAAACCCTCCGTCAAGTAGCCGAACATTCCCAAATCATTGCCAAGGAGCTAAATGCTTCTGATAAAATTGCAGTAAGCACCGTATTTAAGCCGATTGTTAAAACTACGGAAGAAATTTCTTCGGTAATCCAGGAAGCAAATCAAGCCCCTAACTGTATTGGGGTGATCACTTGGATGCACACTTTCTCTCCTGCCAAAATGTGGGTAACAGGTTTGAAAATCTTGCAAAAGCCTTTGCTTCACCTTCACACCCAGTTCAACCAGGATATCCCATGGAATTCCATTGATATGGACTTTATGAACCTGAACCAAAGTGCTCATGGTGACCGTGAATTTGGTTTTATGGCCGCAAGAATGAAGGTCAACAGGAAGGTGGTTGTAGGTCATTGGAAAGATCCTGAGGTACATCAACAAATTGATGTTTGGGCCAGAGCTGCCAGCGGATGGCATGATTGGCAGGGAGCCAAAATCGCCCGCTTTGGAGACAACATGCGAAATGTAGCCGTAACAGACGGGGACAAAGTAGAAGCAGAACTTCGCTTTGGTTTTTCTGTAAACACATTTGCTGTTGGTGACTTGGTAGAGAGGATCAATGCGGTGACCGATGCCCAGCTTAAGGAGCTGATCGATGAATATGAAGCCACCTATACACTTTCTGATAACCTTCATGCTAATGGGGACAAAAGACAATCCCTTTTGGATGCAGCCAAAATCGAATTGGGAATGCGTCACTTCCTTGTAGAAGGAGGGTTCAAAGGTTTCTCCAATACATTCGAAGACCTCCATGGCATGAAGCAGTTGCCGGGTATTGCTACCCAAAGGTTAATGGCTGATGGTTTCGGTTATGCTGGTGAAGGTGACTGGAAAACAGCTGCTTTGGTAAGAGCAATGAAAGTAATGGCTTCAGGGCTTGAAGGTGGAAATGCCTTTATGGAAGATTACACTTACCACTTTGATCCAAACAACAGCCTTGTTTTGGGATCTCACATGCTTGAGGTAGATCCTACCCTAACCAATGATAAGCCAAACGTAGAAGTACATCCATTGGGCATTGGTGGAAAAGAGGATCCTGTAAGGTTGGTATTTAATGGCACTGGAGGGAATGGCCTGAATGCTTCTATCGTGGATATGGGCAATAGGTTCCGTCTGATTGTGAATGATGTGGAAGCGGTAAGGCCTATTGAAGACCTTCCAAATTTGCCTGTTGCAAGGGTAATGTGGAAACCACTTCCTGATATGAAAACAGGTTGTGCAGCTTGGATACTGGCTGGTGGAGCACACCATACTTGCTTCAGCCAAAATCTGACTTCAGAGCACCTGAATGATTTTGCCACCATGGCAGGAATTGAAAGTGTCCATATCGATAAGGACACCAACTTAAGAAGCTTACAAAACGAACTGAAATGGAGCGATGCTTACTATCAGTTCAACCAGAAATAACACTAACATCCTATTAAACTTCAAAAGCCGGCAAAATTAATTGCCGGCTTTTTTCAACTAGGGGTTCATTTGACTTCCCCTCAAATGAGGAGATTTATTATTTTTATTAAATGTATTGATTCAATACATTTTCATACATTTCCTGTTTTCCACTTCGCTGTTGAGGTTCACCATTGAAAAGTGCATGGTCTCTAAGATCCTCCAGGCTCAATTTCCCTTCCTCAAAGGCTTTTCCATTTCCTGTATCAAAAGATGCATATCTTTCCTGTCTCCATTTTTTGTAGGAAGACTTTTCAAGGATATCATTAGCAATCAATAAAGAGCGGGCAAATGCATCCATACTACCAATATGCGCATGGAAAAGATCATCAAGGTCAGTAGAGTTTCTTCTGATTTTGGCATCAAAGTTTACACCTCCACCTTGAATTCCTCCAGATTCCAAAATCACCAATTGGGCTTCTGTAAGTTCCTGTAGGTTCAAAGCAAACTGGTCGGTATCCCAACCATTTTGGTAATCTCCTCTATTGGCATCAATGCTGCCCAAAAGACCTGCGTCAGCAGAAACCTGAAGTTCATGCTGGAAGGTATGCCCGGCCAAGGTGGCATGATTTACCTCGATGTTAAGTTTAAAATCTTTGTCAAGGCCATAATGTCTCAAGAAACCGACTACTGTAGCAGCATCATAATCATATTGATGTTTGGTAGGTTCCATGGGTTTTGGTTCGATCAGGAAGTTACCCTTGAACCCATTTTTTCTTCCATAATCCCTGGCCATGGTCAGGAATTGGGCCAAATGTTCAGTTTCCCGCTTCATGTCCGTATTCAGAAGGGACATATAACCTTCTCGGCCTCCCCAGAAAACATAATTTTCTCCACCCAAAGCAATAGTAGCATCAATGGAATTTTTCACCTGTGTGGCCGCCCTGGAAACTACGTCAAAATCAGGATTGGTGGATGCCCCATTCATATACCTTGGATGGCTAAATACATTAGCAGTTCCCCATAGTAGCTTTATGCCCGTTTCAGCTTGTTTTTGCTTGGCATATTCTACGATGGTTTTCATCCTGGATTCATACTCTTCAATAGTTTCACCTTCGTCAATAAGGTCAACGTCATGAAAGCAATAATATGGAGCACCAATTTTTGAGATAAATTCAAAGGCTGCATCCATTTTGTCTTTGGCTCTTTGGATAGGATCTTCTGCTTTGTCCCACTCATGGGTGATGGTCCCAGGCCCAAATGGATCATTACCTGTATTATTGAAAGAGTGCCAATAGGCTATAGCAAACTTAAAATGCTCCCGCATGGTCTTTCCCGCCACTACGCGGTTTTCATCATAATATTTAAAGGCAAATGGATTTTTGGAATCCTTTCCTTCATATTTGATTTCTTTGATGTTTGGAAAATAAGATTTTGACATATTCAAATGAAATTAATTTTCGATTATGGGAATTATTGTGTGTGTGTTTTTTTTTACACCTGAGGGACTTCTTGGCTTATAAATTTGGCCAAATAACTTTCCCACCTTTGGTAGACTTCTTTATATTGTTGGACTAGTTTAGCGTCTGGCTCAAAGAAGGCCAATTTTTCCAATCCGGAGAAAGCTTCCTTAGGATTGGCATAAATTCCCGCACCTATTCCTGCCCCCCGGGCCGCACCTTGAGCTCCATCCGTATCATAAAGTTCCAGATTAACTTCATTCATATTGACAAAAGCCTCCCTGAAAAGTGGACTTAAAAACATATTGGCTTTCCCTGCTTTTACAAGATTCAGGTTTAATCCCATATCCTTCATGATATTGAACCCATAGGTCAAGGCACTTACAATTCCTTCCTGCCCTGCCCTTAGGACATGGCCTCTACCATGTTTCAGCAAATTAAGGCCATTAAGATGGGCATCAACGGATTTATTTTCCATGATTCTTTCTGCTCCATTCCCAAATGGAATAAAACTCAAACCCTCTGCACCAACGGGAACCTCAGAAGCCCAATCATTCATCTGTTCGTATCCAATGGATTCTCCACCAAGCAACCTTTTCAGCCAACTGTTAAGGATTCCGGTCCCATTGACACACAATAAAACCCCATATCGGGGATTATCCGTCTGATGATTTACATGCAAAAAGGTATTAACACGGGATTTGGGGTCATAAACCACTTGATCACTAACCCCATAAACAGTTCCTGATGTTCCAGCTGTAGTGGCCAGCTCTCCGGCCTCCAAAACATTCAATGATAAAGCATTGTTAGGCTGGTCTCCTCCACGGTAGGTTACTGGAACGCCTGTTTCCATTCCCAACTCTTCTGCAGCAGAAGCACTCACTTTTCCTTGCTCAGAAAAAGAAGGCACTGCATCGGCTAACAATCTTTTATCAATCCCATAGTAGTTTAAAAGATCTTCAGAAACAGCATTTTTTGAAAAATCCCAAAAGACCCCTTCGGAAAGCCCTGTTTCGGAAGTTAGGATTTCTCCGGTCAATTTCATGGCAATAAAATCTCCGGGCAACATGATTTTATGGATCTTCGAATAATTTTCAGGTTCGTTTTCCTTCACCCACTTCAATTTTGAAGCAGTAAAATTACCTGGGGAATTCAATAATTTGGAAAGGCAATACTCCTCTCCCAATCCTGAAAATGCTTGATTCCCTATATCTACAGCCCTGCTATCACACCAAATGATGGCAGGACGAATGACCTCTTGTTTTTCATCTACCATCACCAATCCGTGCATCTGGTAGGAAATCCCTATTCCTTTCAATTCCCCCCTTTGAACTCCCCCACGGTCCATAACAGCTCTAGTGGTTTCCTTTAGGTATTTCCACCACATCATAGGGTCTTGCTCTGCCCAATTCTTCTCAGGAGAATGGATGGGCATTTCTACTTTAGGTTGACCTTCGGCGGCCACAACTTTACCGGTATCTGCATCCAATAAAGTAGTCTTAACCGAAGAACTCCCAATATCATATCCGATCAACAATCGTCTCATGAAATATTTTGGGTTATAGATATCAAATTTCTTATAATCTAGCAATGCTTGACCATCACTCTAACTTTCTTCTAAAACAAATTTCGAGGAAAAAGCTTGCTCCAACTTACATTATTTGATTAAATTATAATACTCTTTGATCAATATCCTAATCAAAGAGTATAATCTTCTATAATCTGGCTCTTATTTCACTGGACCTTTCATGAAACCCTTTGTACAGAAGCTCCCCAAGCAAGAATTTAAGTCCTTTGTCTCTGTCACCTTTAGTACACCTTTATTTGAGACCCCCTGGCACAGGCATTTGGAAAACGAAATCCTATACATTAAAAAAGGATATGGCACTGCCATTATAGGTGATTTTGTCGGGGAATTTTCTGAGGGAGACCTTTTTTACATTGGTTCCAATGTCCCTCATTGGTTTCGAAAGGCAAACGAGGACCTTTTTTGTACCGTGGTTGTCATCCAATTTGATAAAAGTATTTTTGGAAACTCTTTTTTAAATATTCCTGAATTGGCTCAAATCAAAAAATTGATCAACCTGAAACAGGCTTTATCTGTAAATTATGAGCTTGATACTTCCCTTATTGAAAAAATAAAAGGGTTAGAAGATGCAGAAGGCTTTGACCACATGTCCAGATTACTGGCTATTTTAAACTCCATCAGCATTAAAACCAAAAACTCCATACTGACCCATGAGCATATCAATTCTTTTGATTCAAAAGGAATAATTGATGAAATAATGGAATATACTTTTAACCATTTTCAAGAAAACATCAAGTTGGAGGATATTGCAGGGCTGGCCAAAATGAGTGAATCAAATTTCCGTCGATTTTTTAAGTTAAACACAAAAAAATCCTTTTCTAAATTCTTAAAGGAAATCCGGATAGCTCATGCCTGTAAATTACTTAAGGATAAAAACCTTTTTGTATCTCAGATATTTCATGATTGCGGTTATAGAAATATAACCAATTTCAATAGGCAGTTTAAAGAAATAAAAGGCATTACTCCTTCTGCATACCGGGCGCAGGTATTGAATGATTGATTCCTAAATATTGAATGCCTTAACCACCTCCCCAAAAAAGGACAGGAATTTTTCCATAATGAATTTGAACTCTCATAAAAAGAAAAAGGATACCTGATTTGACAGGTATCCATTCTTTATTTTTTTCAGGAATCCGCACTTGAAAGCGGGTTAACATTACCAGAATACGGTATACAGTGCAATCAAAATTCCACAGATCAAAACAGCTCCAACTTTAAATTTAGAACTAGTGCTGAACAATTCCTTGTCGATTTCGATGGCTTTTTCACTGTCTTTTCCTTTTCCTTCAACTAAACTCATGATCACCATCAAAACAGCTAAAATCAAGAATACAAGTCCCATTCTGTCCAAAAATGGAAGATTTGGAGTAATAAACTTGAATAAAGCTGACAATGGAATTGTCAAGGCTGCTGCAGTCAGTGCGGAATTGGAAGTGGTTTTTTTCCAGAAGAAGCCAAAAAGGAATATTGCCAATACCCCTGGGGATACAAATCCGGTGTATTCCTGGATATACTGGAATGCCTGATCCAATGTAGCAAGCTGAGGGGCAACAATGGCAGCAATGACAAAGGCCACTACCGCGGTGATCCTACCGATAGTTACCTGCATACCCTCTGGGACATTTTTATCAATAAATTGACGGTAAATATCAATCGTAAAAATGGTGGAAGTACTGTTGGCCATAGAAGCCAAAGAAGAAACAATAGCGGCGGTTAATGCTGCAAATGCCAAACCTTTTAATCCAGCAGGCAACAGCTGAAGCAAGGTTGGGTATGCACGGTCAGATTTTATCATACCTGTAATTGGATCTGTCATGGAATCAATAAAGGAGGAATCTCCACCCTGTTGTACAATTACGTAAGCAGCAATACCTGGAACCACAACAATTACAGGCATCAAAAGTTTCAAAAACCCGGCAAAAATCATCCCTTTTTGGGCTTCATTTAGGGATTTGGCAGCCAATGCCCTTTGGGTAATATATTGGTTACAGCCCCAGTAGCTCAGGTTAACTATCCACATCCCCCCTACTAGCACACTGATACCGGGAAGATCCAAATAAGCATCTCTTTCTCCTCCTACTCCATCAGGAATCATTAATTCACCTTTTTCGAAAATCATAGAAAAGTGCTTAGGTGCTTCCTTTCTCAATAAGCCAAGACCGTCCAAAACACTACCATCGCCTACCATCGATAGGGCGAGATATGTAGTAGCCAAACCACCTGCTACCAAAAATACAACCTGAACCACATCCGTCCAGGCAACAGCCTTCAACCCTCCATAAATGGAATACACCATGGCAAATAGTGCCAAACCTGCAATACCATAGTTAAGAGGAACCCCCATGATAGTTTCAAGGCTTAGTGCTCCCAGGTAAAGCACAGAGGTAAGGTTGACAAAAACATAAATTAGTAACCAAAATATTGCCATTACTGTCCTTACCCGACCGTCATAACGCCGGTTTAAGAATTGTGGCATGGTGTAAATACCTTCCTTCAAATAAATGGGAAGGAAAAATATCGCCACCACCAAAAGGGTTGCTGCAGCCATCCATTCATAAGTGGAAATCGCCAGCCCAAGGGCAAATCCAGACCCTGACATCCCAATAAACTGCTCGGCAGAAATATTGGAAGCAATCAACGAGGCTCCTACTGCCCACCAGGGAAGTGCCTTACTGGCAAGGAAGTAATCCTGGGAATTTTTTACGTGGCCTTTTTTCTCCCGGGAAACTACTATCCCCAGGGTAATAATCAAAAGACAATAAGCCACAAAGACAACAATGTCTATAGTGTTAAATACCATTTCTCAAATTTTAGGTTTAGAGGTTTTTTTATGTTTTTCAAATTGGCGTTTAAGTTATTAGTTTTTTTGCAATTTATTATCATCGAAAATGTTTTGAATCTTCTTTCACATTCTACAATCTGGTTATGAGTTATTAAAATTTCACCAAATGGGTATCCAAAGAGTCCTATTTCCCCTCTCAATCTTATCAACTAAAACTTCTACTTTATTATTAATTCGAAAACCATCATTCAAAAAATACGCAAAAAACCAAACCATAACAGGAAAACAAACTATCAAAAAGGCATAAATAGGGTAAAGTTTTATTTTACGCTTACATCATATTTGGCTTTTTCATTTAATTGGAGCAACTTCAAAAAAATCCTTTAAGGTAAAAAGTGGTTACCTAAAATTTATTAAAAATAAATCCCTCCAGGATTATTTTCCTAGAGGGATTCTTCGTTTAAATCTTAAAAAACATTTCTTCCTTTGGCCTCCTTACTTTTTTTGCCTTGTTCATAAGGTCTTTTTCTTCATCCCTGAATCCCAGGACCATTAATGCGACACTCCCCAAACCTTTATCTTCCAATTCTAATATCTGATCCACATCTTCTGCGAAAAAACCCTCCATTGGGGTACTATCCACTTTTTCCTCGGCAGCCGCGACTAATGCGGTACCTAAGGCCAAATAAGCTTGGCGGGAAGCCCAGACAAAATGGTCCTCTTTGGATTTTTCCGCAAATCTGGATTTTATTTTATCCCCCAATGCTTGAAGTTTTTCCAATGACTGCTCTCTTTTATCGGAAATATGTCCGATATATCTATCTATCCTTTCCTCGGTCACCTCTTTCCAAGCTGCAAAAACCAACAAATGAGACCCCTCGGCAACTTGGGGCTGGCCCCACACCGCAGGTTGAAGCTTTTCCCTAAGAGCTTTATCTTCTACTACAAATACCACAAATGGTTGCAATCCATAAGAGGTAGGAGCCAATTGGATGGACTCCAAAATCTTGTCGACGGAACTTTCAGGAACCTTATCCCCATTCATTCTCTTTGCCGCATATCTCCAGTTTAAATTGTCAATAAGTGCCATAATTCATCCGTTCATTAATTCGTAAATATCCAAATGTATATACAAATTAACTGCGAATAAGTTTACCAATTCAAAAAAAGATTGACTAATCCTGAAAAAAGAATTACAGGATCAAATGCGCCCTGCCACAAATTAAATGTTCCCTATCATTAATCATGAAGCCTGACCATACAACGAACATCTGTTTCATTAAAATACCATCCCACACAATAACTTTCATGATCTAAATCCGGTTGGGAAAGAAAAAAATCGAAGGCTTTTTTTGATACTGGAAATGTCTTTCAAATATTGCTCAATGGTAGGACATATATATTTTCTTTTTTTTATACCATGATATCACAATCAAACTTATCCGCTTCCCCGGCCACCCCTCTTCAGCTCCAGCCCAATATTGAATGTTCCCATCCTTTGGGCTTAAAAGGCAAAATACTTTCTATCGGGAGAAAAAGGAATCAACTCATGTCGATCCTGAAGAGCTTTTTGCTCTCCACCCGGGAAGATAGTGTCCATACTCAAATTTTAAAAATTGATACCTACTTAAAAAGTAGAAAATAACCATTCCCATTAAACCCTATAAAAACAAAAAGTACAATTTATAAATTAAGCCGACCCGACACCATTTATATTTTATGGTAATAGGACTACAACCTAAAACCTAATTTAATTTTAAAGTTCCCTAAAAAAACCATAGCATTCTTGAAACATCCCCTTCTTCAGCACATTCCAGAATAGTCATAGATTATCAATTAATTACATTTGATTTTATGGGATTTACACTTCCCAAATCATTCTCCCGCCTTTTGGGGCTTCGACTTTTAATCTTTGGTTCAAATAGCTTAAAAATAACCCTCATGAGTAAACATTATCTAATAACAATTTTACTATTGTTTTCTGCATTTTCTCTTTCTTCAAAAACCTATTTTATCGCTATTGATGGCGATGATTCAAATAGTGGCACCAAAACCTCTCCTTTTGCCACCCTTAAAAAAGCGCATTCCATAGCTTCTGCAGGTGATTCTGTTCTCATCCGAGGAGGAACTTATAAAATCACTGAGGGCCAAATTATGAGATACAGTGACAATGGACTCTGGGCCTATGTATTTGATATGCATAAAAGTGGCTCCGGGGAATCAAACCGTATTTATTATGGAGGTTATGGGAGTGAACGGCCTATATTTGATTTGTCTGAAGTTAAACCTGAGGGCAATCGAGTTATTGTTTTTTATGTAAGCGGCTCCTTCCTTCATTTCGAAAATTTTGAAGTGGTTGGCACTCAAGTAACCATAATCGGCCATACCCAATCCGAATGCTTTAGAAATGAGGGAGGAAATCACAATATTTATGAAAACCTGGCCATGCACGACGGCATGGCAATAGGATTTTACCTGGTAAATGGAGCTGACAACCTTGTGGTCAACTGTGATGCCTACAACAATTACGATTACCTCTCTGACGGGGGAGTCGGTGGTAATGTAGATGGGTTTGGTGGGCACCCAAAAAACCAAGAAAGTACCGGTAATGTTTTTAGAGCTTGTCGGGCATGGTATAACAGCGATGATGGGTTTGATTTGATAAATGCCCATGCCGCATACACAATAGAAAACTGCTGGGCTTTTTACAATGGTTATCAGCCCGGTACTTTTGAGAGGGCAGGCAATGGGGCAGGTTTTAAATCAGGAGGATATGGCATGTCAGAATTTCCAGACCCACCAGAAAAAATTCCCATGCATGTGGTCCGAAATTGCCTTGCATATTATAATTTAAACCAAGGGTTTTATTCCAATCACCACCTTGGTGGCATTAGATGGGAAAATAACACCGGCTATCAAAACCCCTCTAATTTTAATATGCTGAACAGGAAATCAGTCGATGAAGCGGTAAATGTTCCTGGTTACGAGCATATTCTCAAGAATAATGTTTCCCATGATTTCAGGAGGACGGGACATATTTCAAATGTCAATAAAGGGTTATGTGAAATTAGCAATAATTCATTTTTGCCCAACGAAATACCTGTCACAGACAATGATTTCATTAGCCTTGACCCTTCAGAGTTGACCCGATCAAGAAAATCAGACGGAAGCCTTCCAGACATTGGTTTTCTTAAACCTAGACCCAAAAGTACTTTAAGCACTGCCAGAATGGGATACACTTTCAAAACTAAATATGAGGTTCCATAAGCCTGAGTAGAAGAGTCACTATAAAGAAAGAATAAACCATTTCAAAAATAGCTGTCTAAGGTATTATCAGTTTACTAAATCTATTTCATTGAAAATAATCAAACCTTTCATGAGCACAACCTAGCTCCCCCTAAGTTGGGGAGCTAGACTTTAAAGCAATTATTGAAAATGATGCCACTGTAATCTGGCAAAAATTACCAGCCCTCAAAAATGAGATCAGTTTTTATCTTGGTCAGGGGTACTAGAGGAAGACATTTAACCATTTGAAGAATTGATTATTTTGAATAAGAAACAACTACTCCAACTCCTAAATTGGGCAATCTAGAGATCTTAAAACCGAAAAAAAACGAGATCCACCCAAATTATTTTCTCATGATAAGATGCAAAGGGAGTTTGTGTTTTTACTTCCAATTAAGGAATTAAATTAATGCAAAGAAAAACAAGAAAAGCAACCATATGGGAGGGGCTTTTTCATTCTATTCAATCAAAACAATTTATTTTTGGGCAATTGCGGATTCTTAAGGTTAATTACAAAAGAAAGGGACAAAATCATGTTTGAACACCCTACTTTCCATCCTGTAGTCTTATTAATTCAACTCATTTATCTCTACTATTTATTGTTAGATTTTGTACCTTAAAGTAAAATCAGTTAGAGAAAATTTTGAACAATAATATAGGCTATGTCTGTCACCCTCCCTTTGTTTCCATTAAAATTAGTGGCTTTTCCTGGAGAAAAGCTGAACCTCCACATTTTTGAACCCAGATACAAACAATTGATCAAGGACTGCATTGAGCAAAAAATTAATTTTGGCGTATGTGTTTATTTGGATAGGCTCAAATCCCATGGTACGGAAGTAGAATTATTGGAAGTTCACAAAACCTATGAAGATGGAAGAATGGATGTAAAAACCCAAGGCATCCGTTCTTTTAGGATTTTAAGTTTTGAGAACCCAATTGAGGGTAAACTTTATGCTGGTGGAGAAGTCAATCTCTTAGAAGTCGACAATAATGTAGTATCCAAAGTCGCTTATAATGAATTTCTTTTTTATTTGAAAGAAATGCTAAAGCTCTTGCATTATGAAGTGGATTTGGACACCATTGCTGTAAACTCATTTACATTTGCCCATGTGTTAGGCTTAAACCTGGAAGAGGAGTATCAGCTTTTGGCCATGGAAAATGAAATGGATAGAATCAGGTATTTGATCACCCATCTAAAAAGGGTCATCCCCATCGTTAGGGAGGTAGAAAAAGCCCGGGAAAAGGTCAAAATGAATGGTCATTTCAGGCATTTTGACCCCTTGGATTTTTAAACCTAAATTTCTGCCACTTTATCTTTTTTGACATATGCTTTTTTCCCATCCCATTTAATATGGTACCAAATATCGGTGGATCCATCAATGGTTACCCGGTGGCCGGGGCCTACTTTTTTTATTAAGTTCCCCCCAGCAGTGGGCTGATCCATGATGACGGTGGGATTCCCTTTAATAACCCCCTTTTTGGGGGATTCTAAAAAGTTATTGGACAAAAATACCAAGATCAACAGGATCATAATTGGTATATAGTATTTGGGTTGGTCCTGGTTTTTTCTACTCAGATTGAGGATTAACGACAATACCAACAATAAAGCCAATACCCCAGTAATAGTTTGTTGATTATTGGTAAGTATTTTAAAAAACTGGGCCCGATCGGAGACTTCATAGCCCTTTAGCTCTGATTGAGAAGTCAAGGATTTTATTTTACTAATAATTTTCGAATTAGGATTGTAATCGTAATACTTGGACAAATAAAATGTGGCTTCATTAAATTGCCCCATTCCTTCTGCAATATATGCCATTCTTAGTAACATGGCAGGGGAATAAGAATTATCCTCTTGGAGGATATTCTGATACTCCTGATAAGCTTCTTTAAAGCTCCCCGTTTTAAATAAAGAATCTGCAAAAATTAATTTTTCACTATCCGCTTGACAATTAACACTTTGCAAAAACAATATGAAAAATATGATAAAATTTACAATAAAGATTCTGTTGATGTTTTGCATTTTCAAAATGGTCGCTTAAATTTGCAGTCCAATTACGACAAAGAAACAACAAAAAGCAAGTCGAAATTGTTAAAAAATAAAAGCCAAAAGGGTTTTTAAAATTGAAAAAATGATACTTTCTTTGCCATTCCATTCAGGAAAATGGCGAGTCAAACATAATCCCACTGGTATTTATAATACTTAAAATGGGAAATAAAAAATGATTCCGTAGCTCAGCTGGTAGAGCAATACACTTTTAATGTATGGGTCCTGGGTTCGAGCCCCAGCGGGATCACTAAGGACTTCCAAAAAGGAAGAAAGTCCAATAATAAATTTCGGTCAATGCATCCTATTACGGGAAAATTGAGGTGCCGAATTAAAATTGATTCTCCAAAAGAGGAGAAAAAAATATTACTTCGGGGTGTAGCGTAGCCCGGTCATCGCGCCTGCTTTGGGAGCAGGAGGTCGCAGGTTCGAATCCTGCCACCCCGACTTCACTCATACTTTGATCACAAAGTATCGGGTCCTGTAGCTCAACTGGATAGAGCAACTGCCTTCTAAGCAGTAGGTTAAAGGTTCGAGTCCTTTCAGGATCACTCGCGGAATGTCTTCCGTACCCTCTCTAATTTCCGATTCCGTAGCTCAGCTGGTAGAGCAATACACTTTTAATGTATGGGTCCTGGGTTCGAGCCCCAGCGGGATCACTTAAAGCCTGACTTTCTAGTCGGGCTTTTTGGTTTTTAAAATATTGGCACAATTTTATGGATCGCTCCGAGGATCTTTTGGGAGCGTAACACTTACTATTTAAGAATAAATATTCGGTCAGGATTTGAAAACTTCAAGTCGAAGCATAGATTTGGTATTTAGGGTGCCACGCAACCCTAAAATAGGTTGTATGATTTTATCCACCCCCAACTTTTCAGTATGAACCTTTACATTTCAACATAAAACCTGTAATGTTTAAGAATTACCATAAACATTACAGGTTTTTTCAGAAATTAGGGGTTAAAGGTTGCCCCCCTTTATTTCTTCCCTAAATGTTGAAAACATAAAAGGTGACTCCTGTGAACTATTGAAGAATGACTTTTCAGAATTACTCATTCACTTTGGTCAGCCATTTCATACAATTAGCCTTGGTACATAATCACCTTTTGATTTTGGCCTTTAGAAAACTAATTTATTTAGATAAGTAGCATTTTTTTCCGCAGCCTCCAATGGTGACAATCCATCAAATTTTTCCTGTTCTACAATAAAGTATTCCATTCCACTTTCCTTGGCCGTCCTTAAAATTTCCCGAAAATCAATACTTCCTTCTCCTAGCACTATAGAAGCATCAGTTTCCTCAGGGGGAGCGGACTTTTCCCGATCCTTGACATGGCATAACCGAAAACGATTTTTGTACTTTTCAAAATATTCATTAGGGTCTGCCCCTGCTGTCACCGCCCAATAAATATCCAATTCAAAATCCACCAACTCAGGATCGGTCTCCTTTAGGAGGATATCTTGTGGAATCTGCCCTTCCACCTCTTTAAAGGTATAACCATGGTTATGATAAGCAAACCTCAACCCATTATTCCTGCAAACTTCCCCAGCCTGATTGAATTTAACTGCTAACTCTTTATATTTTTCAACACTACTTTGCTCTCCTGCATAAGGGCAAATCAAATATTTCATTCCAATTTCACCTGCCTGTTCAGCTGTTTGTTCCAAGTTTTCAAAAACATTGGCATGAGAGGCAGCGTAGTCAAGCCCCAAGTCATCTGTAAACGCCTTGAAGTCGGTATTATTCATGCCCCAAAATATGCCTTGTCCGCCATCAAAACCTTCCAGCTGATTATATCCAAATTGAGCCAATTTTTCAATAGTACCTTTGGGGTCTTTTGCCATATCCTCTTTGACGGAATACAGCTGGATACCTATCCGTTCCAAGGTTCCATCTACGGCTTCCTTAAGGTTAATTTTAACCGTTTTATTTTTTTCAGCAGAACTACAATATTGAAAGGGAAGAAATGCCCCGAGACTTAGAGATGTTCCTAATTTTAGAAACTTCCTTCTATTGTTCATAATAAGTTATTTTAGGCTTGATTTACTGGAGGGTATTTATACCCTCAAAATCTTTATAGAGCAAATGCCCTGTCTCCTTTTTTATAATCCACACATGGATCCCACCTTCCTGGTGTTTCCACATAGCGTAAAGCTTGTGTTGCCCCAATCTCAGAAGTAAAATAGCCCAGAATGGTAAGGTCCTTAAGCATGCCAAAGTATACCGGAGCATCCTCCTTCATGTTCTTAGCCTTATGGGCCAATTTATTCAAATATGCTGTCCGTTCTTCTTTGCTGCCATCCATAAAATCACGTCCCATTTCCTCTTTAAAACCATTTCTCAATGAATTAAGCCCATTTACAAAGGTTTCCTGTTGCTCTTTTCTATAGGTGTCCTTTACCATCATCACCATAAAAGCTCCAATCCCTGCCGCTTTGGCTCCTGGGGTATCGGTAGTAGGAATGATGGTTTCCCCAATTTCATCCAAAAAAGCAATTTCCTTTTCGGAAAAATCCAGTCCTTCGATTTGTTCCTCTGGGGTACAACCGGTCAATATTGCATTGGCCCCTATCATGGTACCTCCCATCATCAGGACCATTTGCTTTAATGCTTCTCTCCTATTGATTGCCATAATATTTTGGGTTTAAAGGTTTCCTTTTTTTAATTCCTGCACAGCAAAAGCTGCAGCTCTTGCTGTTAAAGCCATATAAGTCAATGATGGGTTTTGTGCAGCAGAAGAGGTCATAGCTGCCCCGTCAGTTACAAAAACATTCTTTGCATCCCACACTTGGTTTTGGCCATTGAGAACAGATGTTTTGGGATCTCTACCCATTCGGGCTGTCCCCATTTCATGAATTCCCTGACCAAACGTATATCCTGAATCATAAGCACTAACATTTTTCACCCCAGCTGCCTCAAGCATTTCAGCGGCATCATTCTTCATATCCTCCCGCATTTTGATTTCATTATCCTTGATTTCCGCATTCATCACCAAGGCATACATTCCCCATTTATCTTTCACCTCTTTACTCAACCTAATGGAATTTTCATGATAGGGTAGGATTTCACCAAAGGCCATCATTCCCATGCTCCAGGGTCCTGGCTCAGTCAAGGCCTCCTTCAAAGGTCCACCGATATTGGCTTCTGCCAGCCCTCTGCTCCAACCACTTCGACTGGCTCCGCCCTGGTAACCAAACCCTCTTACATAGTCTCTTTTTTCTCCATTCAAATTCCGGTACCTGGGGATATAAATGCCTCCTGGCCTTCTTCCAAAATAATATTTATCATCATAACCTTCAACCGTTCCACTGGCACCTAATCTAAAATGGTGATCCATCAAATTATGTCCCAGCTCTCCTGAGCTACTGCCCAAGCCATCTGGCCAAATATCCGTAGCTGACCGCATCAGGACTTGGGCGGAGTTAATGGCAGATGCACAGAGGAAAACGATTTTGGATTTATATTCAATAGTTTCCATAGTCTCAGCATCCAAAACCTCTACGCCGGTAGCCTTCTGGGTATCTTTATCATAAAGTATCCTATTCACAATTGACCAAGGCCTTAAAGTAAGGTTTCCAGTTGCCATCGCAGCTGGCAAAGTGGAAGACTGAGTACTAAAATAACCACCAAAAGGACAGCCCAACCAACATTTATTCCGGTATTGGCAACCTGGACGGCCGGGCAATGGCTCGGTTATATTAGCAATCCGGGCATGGATCAATCGCCTTTTCCCTTCGTAATGTTTCTCCATCCTTTCCTTGACATCCTTTTCCACACAGTTCATCGCCATTGGAGGCATAAACTGCCCATCCGGCAACACATCCAAGCCATCCTTATTTCCGGAAATCCCGGCAAATTTTTCAACATAATCATACCAAGAGGCAAGATCCTTGTACCTTATTGGCCAGTCCACGGCAATTCCTTGTTTTAAATTGGCCTCAAAATCAACATCCGCCCAACGGTAACTCTGACGGCCCCAAAGTAGCGAACGGCCACCAACCTGATAGCCCCTGAACCAGGCAAAAGGCTTTTCTTCCACATAGGGAGATTCATCTTCATGGGCCCACCAGTCCAGGTTCAATTCATTGAGTACATAATCCCTCCTTAGGTTGGGGTGGTTTTCTATCATTTCCACCGTATTTCTCCCTCTATGAGGGATTTCCCAGGGGGCTGTGGTAGCATTTTTGTAATCCTTGACATGCTCAACGTTTTTGCCTCGCTCCAGCAGCAACACTTTTAACCCTTTCTCGGTTAATTCCTTTGCAGCCCATCCTCCGCTTATCCCGGAGCCAACAACGATGGCATCATAAGTTTGATTTGACATGGTATTTATTGGGTTTATTGGGTTGGTTTATTATTTCTAAATGTCACAAAGCTTTATAGCCTTACGTAAGGAGGTAGCTTTATCATTGGCTTTCGGAATAAATTCCTGGGCGATATGGCCTTTGAATCCTGTATCTGCAATAGCCTTAATGATAGCTGGATAATTCAATTCCTGATCTTCAAAAATCTCATTCCTGCCAGGGTTTCCTGCAGTATGGTAGTGGGCTATATATTGATGATTATCCCTAATGGTCCGGATTACATCCCCTTCATCAATCTGCATGTGGTAAATATCGTAAAGCAATTTGAAATTTTCATTATCCAGCCGCTTGCAGAGCTCTACGCCCCAAGGGGTTTTATCACACATATAATCAGGATGGTCCACTTTACTGTTCAGCAATTCCATTATAAGGGTAACACCATGCTTTTCAGCTAAGGGCAATAATTTCTGGAGGCCTTTGACAGAATTTTTCAATCCCGTCTCATCATCCATCCCTTCACGATTTCCACTAAAGCAGATCAAATTTTTATAACCATTTTTGGCCACCAATGGAATCATCTCAGAATAATTTTTTATCAATTGATCATGGTACTCTGTATGATTAAAACCTTCTTCCAGACTGATTTCTGCCCCATTACACATGGAACTGTACACACCGTGCTTTTGGGCTGTAGGCCAATCTTCTGGCCCTATAAGGTCAATGGCATTGAAACCTATATCTTTCACCAATAAACAAAGTTCATCCAGTGAAAGATGGTTAAAAGTCCACCTGCATACTGAGTGGTTGATATTTCCTTTTAGCATGTTCTTAGTAGGGGTATTAGCTTTTAATTTCAAATAAGGCAGGCCGCCTAAGGCCGTTGCTCCCATTAATATTTTTTTTAGGACAGATCTTCTTTGTGACATGATTTGGAAAATTATTAGGCTGTAACTGCAGCAGGTTTTCTTTCTTTTTTAAAAGCCAATAAAAATAATATGGCTACCAGCATGGCAATCCCTGATGGAATTAACCAAATGGCCTCCCAATTATGAAGATTGTCAGGCGTAATAAAAGTATCTGTAACGATTCCAGCTACCCAAAACCCAATCAACATGCCCACGCCATAAGTGGCCAGGGTGATCATTCCCTGGGCTGCACTTTTTATTTGTACTCCGGCTTTGGAATCGGTATAAATCTGGCCAGAAACAAAGAAAAAATCATAACAAATCCCATGAAGTGCAATTCCTATTAACAACATAAAAGACAGTTCATTGACATTGCCATAAGCAAAAAGAGCATACCGTGCTACCCAGGCCAACATTCCCACCAAAAGGGTCTTTTTGATGCCGAATTTGCTAAAAAACACCGGTAACAACAACATGAAAAGCACCTCACTGACCTGCCCTAAGGCCATCTTGCTGGTCAAATTGCTCATTTCAATCTCACCCAAAAACAAACTTGCATTTTGGTAATAGAAAGCCAGGGGAATGCAAATAAGAATGGAAGCCAAAAAGAAAATCAAATAATTCCTGTCCTTGAGCAAGGCAAAGGCATCCAATCCTAATATTTCAGAAACAGATTTCTTCTCCCCTCCTGCCCCTTTTGGTGGTGTTTTGGGAAGCATAAAACTATATATCCCCAATACTAAGGAAGCAATACTTGTCATAAGAAAGGTATTTTTTAACAAGCCTTCCTTTACTCCTGCGGTAGAATCCCACCCAAACACCAAACTGATCAATAAGCCGGCGACAATCCATCCGATGGTACCCCAAACGCGAATGATACTGAATTCCTTTTCTGGATTGGTCATTTGATTAAAGGATACAGAATTGACCAAGGCAAGGGTGGGCATATAAGCAATCATGTAAGCAAAAACATAAGGATAAAAAGCGGCAAAATTATCAGCTTGGTACATTTGGTACATCAGCCCTGCCCCTATAATATGCAATATCCCAAGGATCCTTTCTGCATTAAAATATTTATCTGCAATCATCCCAATAATAAAAGGGGCAATGATAGCTCCTAAAGATTGAGTTGAAAAGGCTGCCGAACTCTGGGCCCCTGTGGTATTTAAATTTTTTTCCAAAAAAAGCCCCAAGGTCACAAACCACCCTCCCCAAATAAAAAATTCGAGGAACATCATAAGGGACAATTTAAATTTGGTATTTATACTCATGGGTTTTAATAGGTTTATTATTAATCAACTACATAAAAGAATGCCCCAAACTAAGGAAATATATATTTAAAATTCAGCCTTTTTGGATTAAATTTAATCCTTTCAGCACGAGCGAGATAGGCTTCACCAATGGTTTAACCCTCGCTTTACCGTTCAAATAAGCATTTTGCATTTCACCAAATAAATCTTTTGCTTTACATATTCTCAACCTCAAATAACTATTTCCAAAAAAATAAACAACCAAATATTTAACGCAACAACCATCAAAATTTTTAATCAATATGAGTCACCGTAAACTTAGAATGGGCATGATAGGCGGAGGGCCAGGTTCATTCATTGGAGCCGTCCACCGCATTGCTGCCAATATGGACGGTCAAATTGAATTGGTCGCAGGATCTTTTAGCAGCCAACCCGAAAAATCAAGACAAGCTGGCCAGGAATTATATTTACCCGAGGAAAGGGTTTACAGTTCCTATGAAGAAATGTTTGAAAAGGAAAATCAGCTGCCTGAGGATCAACGCATCGATTTTGTCAGTATAGTAACCCCAAACCACGTCCATTTTGACCCTGCCCTCAAAGCATTAAAAAGCGGGTTTCATGTGGTGCTGGATAAACCCATGACCCTAACTTATGATGAAGCAAAGGAACTAAACCGGGTGATTGAAGAAACAGGGTTGTTATTCTGTCTTACCCATACTTATACCGGATACCCCATGATAAAGGAAGCCCGGCAGCTGGTCATCAATGGCGTACTGGGCAAAATCCGAAAAATTTATGTAGAATACCCACAGGGTTGGCTATGGAAATCATTTGATACTTCCGAGAACAAACAGGCTGCCTGGAGAACTGACCCATCCAAAAGTGGCATTGCAGGTTGTATGGGAGATATTGGCACCCATGCTTTCAATCTTGCTGAGTATGTCAGCGGGCTTAAATTGGAAAAATTATGTGCAGACCTTCAGGCCACCCTGGAAGAAAGGGTTCTGGATGATGATGGTTCCATTTTGTTGAGATTTGAAAATGGTGCCTCTGGAGTTTTGATGGCATCCCAAGTGGCTTCAGGTGCAGAAAACAACATTAAAATCCGAATCTATGGTGATTTAGCTGGATTGGAGTGGCAACAGGATGATGCCAACACCTTATTACTCAAATACCCTGAACAACCCGACCGAATTTACAGGGCAGGGGCAAATCATGCTTATTTGTCATCCATAACCCGTAAAAACTCAAGGACCCCTGCTGGCCATCCAGAAGGTTATTTGGAAGCCTTTGCCAACCACTACCTCAATTTTGCAAAAACACTACAGGCTAAAATTTCCAATCAGGATCCCGATCCGGATTTTCTGGATTTTCCGGGAGCAGAAGACGGAGTCCGTGGAATGGCTTTTATCGAAAATGTGGTCAAAAGTGGAAAGTCTGACCAGAAATGGACGCCATTCCAATTATGAATAAGAAAAAAGAAGGAATTACCTTTATTTGAACAATAAACCAAAACCCTGAAAAATGAAAACCATAAAAGGACCGGCACTGTTTTTGGCCCAATTTGCTGATGATCAAGCTCCCTTCAATAGCTTAAAATCAATATGCCAATGGGCAAAAAAAATAGGCTATAAGGCTGTTCAAATCCCCTCCTGGGACCAACGCTTAATTGACCTGAAAAAGGCAGCACAAAGCCCATCTTACGCTGAGGAAATCAAAAGTATCGTTGAAGAGGCAGGGCTGGAAATATCCGAATTATCAACCCACCTTCAAGGACAACTGGTGGCAGTAAATCCAGCATATAATGAACTTTTTGATGGCTTTGCCCCAGCAAACCTAAAGGGGGACCTTGAAGGCAAAACTGCCTGGGCAATTGAACAATTGATGTTTGCTGCCCAAGCTTCCAAAAATCTGGGACTTACCCAACATGGCACCTTCAGTGGATCTTTAATGTGGCACACCATGTACCCTTGGCCCCAAAGGCCTGCTGGTTTAGTGGATGCGGGTTTTGAAGAACTGGCCAAAAGGTGGCTTCCTATTTTAGATGAGTTTGATAAAAATAATGTAGATTTATGTTACGAACTGCATCCCGGAGAAGACTTGCACGACGGGGTGACTTTCGAAATGTTTTTAGAAAAGGTAAATCAGCACCAAAGAGCCAACATCCTCTATGACCCCAGCCACTTCCTGCTCCAATGCCTTGATTATATACAATTTATTGACTTTTACCATGACCGGATCAAAATGTTCCATGTCAAGGACGCAGAATTTAACCCAACTGGCAAACAAGGGGTATACGGTGGCTTCCAAAGCTGGATCAACCGTGCCGGGAGGTTTAGATCTCTTGGTGATGGACAGGTAGATTTCAATGCTATTTTCAGCAAACTTTCCCAATATGATTTTGACGGTTGGGCAGTGCTGGAATGGGAGTGTGCTATCAAACACCCTGAAGCAGGTGCAGAAGAGGGCGCCAAGTTTATCCAAGAAAAAATAATCAGGGTAACCGAAAAATCATTCGATGATTTTGCCTCTGCAGGAGCTGATGGGCAATTGAACAAAAAAATATTAGGAATAAAAACCAATTAACAATAACTCAATTCATCTATGAAATTCAACAGAACATTAATGATCAGCATAATTGCCATTTCAGGCTTGGCTTATGCTTGTGGGGGATCCGGAGAAAAAAAAGAAACGGAAGAAACCCAAACTACACAAGAAACTCAACAGGAAGAAGAAGGGCCTAACTTAGAGGAAAATCCTGCCTATGTTGAAGGGCTTGCTCTTGTTAAGGGTTCTGACTGTACCACATGTCATTTAGTGGAAAGAAAAGTGGTGGGACCAGCTTATAATGATGTTGCCGAAAAATATGAAGATACGGAGGAAAACATTGAATTACTTGCCGGAAGGGTCATCGCAGGTTCGGTTGGCCATTGGGGAGAAGTTCCTATGCCAGAGCACCCAGGACTTACAGATGAAGAAGCAAAAAAAATGGTCAAATACATCCTTCTTTTAAAATAACTTCTATTTCTTCAACAGGATAAACCAAAACCCATGAAAATAACCTTAATACCCATTACCACCTTGGCTATTTTATCCACCACATGTGGCTCTCCAAATTCAAATGATAGCCAAAAAGATACAGTTACAGTCAAAATGGAAACTGAAATGGCCCAAACCAACAATAATGAAAGCGAATGGATCAGCCTTTTTGATGGTGAATCCCTGGAAGGCTGGACCAATTATAACAAAAACTCAGTCGGGCCTGCCTGGAAAGTTGAAAAAGGTGTATTATACCTGGATGCCTCCAACAAAGAAAACTGGCAATCCAATGGTGGCGGTGACATTGTCACAGACGAAACTTTTGAGGACTTCCACTTTAAAATTGATTGGAAAATATCCCAAAACGGAAATAGCGGGATAATATTTTTGGTACAGGAATCGGAAGAGTTTGATTTTCCCTGGAATACCGGACTGGAATACCAAATCCTGGATAATGATGGTCACCCCGACGGAAAAATCAAATCACACCGGGCAGGGGACCTATATGATTTAATTGAATCATCCGAGGAAGCAGCCAACCCTGTTGGCGAATGGAATCACACTGAAATCATCCTAAAGGACGGGAAATTGGATTTTTACCTCAATGGGGTCAACACTGTTTCAACTAACCTTTGGGATGAAAGCTGGAAAAACCTAATTGACAATAGTAAATTCAAAGACATGAAGGGTTTTGGTCAATATCAAAAGGGGAAAATTGCCCTACAAGACCATGGAAATACCGTTTGGTTTAAAAACATTAAAATCAAAAGATTGTAGGACCCTATTCTTTTAAATCATTAAAACAAAAAGACCAAGCTTAAGAAGCCTGGTCTTTTTGTTTACATGGCAATACTTGAATTATTTATTATTTTCATTTCCACCGGAGATTAACCAGGTGGACAGAAATTATACACTTGCAATAACCATTTCAAGAATTTTGTTCAGAGTGGCACTTGGTCTCATGGCTTTAGAAGTTTTTTCCTCATCAGGCTTGAAATATCCTCCAATATCCACCGGTTTTCCCTGTGCCCCATTGAGCTCATCAATGACGATTTTTTCATTTTCCTCCATGGACTTGGCCACCTTGGTAAAGATCTCCTTCAATGCGGCATCTTTATCCTGTGCAGCCAATGCTTCCGCCCAATATAGAGCAAGGTAGAAATGACTTCCTCTATTATCCAGCTCATTAACCTTACGAGAAGGAGATTTTCCGTTTTCCAGAAATTTACCAGTCGCCTGATCCAATGTTTCACCCAATACTTTCGCTCTTTCATTATCAAAAGTATTACCCAAATGATCTAAAGAAACAGCCAGAGCCAAGAACTCACCCAAAGAATCCCACCTCAAGTGTCCTTCTTCCAAGAATTGTTGAACGTGTTTTGGAGCCGATCCACCCGCACCGGTTTCAAATAATCCACCTCCGTTCATCAAAGGAACGATGGAAAGCATTTTGGCACTTGTTCCCAATTCCAAAATTGGGAAAAGGTCTGTCAGGTAATCTCTCAACACATTACCGGTAACAGAAATGGTATCTTTTCCGGCTTTGATTCTTTCCAAAGAAAATCGGGTTGCCTCCACTGGAGAAAGTATTCTGATATCCAGTCCTGAAGTTTCGTGATCCTTCAGGTATGTATTTACTTTTTCGATCAATTGCGCATCATGGGCCCTGTTTTTGTCCAACCAGAAAACTGCTGGGTTTCCAGTGGCTTTAGCCCTATTTACTGCCAATTTTACCCAGTCCTGAATAGGGGCATCTTTTACCTGGCACATTCTCCAGATATCACCTTCCTCAACTGCATGCTCGATCAAAGTTTCTCCTGCAGCATTGACTACCCTAACGGTCCCATCTTGGGGAATTTCAAAAGTCTTATCGTGGGAACCATATTCTTCTGCCTTTTGGGCCATCAAACCAACATTGGAAACACTTCCCATAGTAGATGGGTCAAAGGCACCATTTTTCTTACAGAAATCAATGGTTTCCTGGTAAACACCTGCATAAGACCGGTCTGGAATTACTGCTTTGGCATCTTGCAAAGCGTTGTCTTTGTTCCACATTTTACCTGAAGTACGGATCATAGCAGGCATAGAAGCATCAATGATCACATCACTTGGAACATGAAGGTTGGTAATTCCCTTGTCAGAATTTACCATGGCCAGATCAGGGCTTTCCGCGTAGCATGCTTCGATATCTGCCTCGATGGCTTCTTTTTTATCAGCAGGCAATTTATCCAAAGCACTGATCAGATCCCCAAAACCGTTATTGGCATCCACACCAAGTTCTTTCAATTCAACTGCGTATTTTTCAAATACTGGAGCAAAGAAAACTTTTACAGCATGGCCAAAAATAATAGGGTCAGACACCTTCATCATAGTGGCTTTCATATGCAGGGAGAACAAAATCCCTTTTTCTTTGGCATCTTCTTTTGCCTCGGCCAAAAATGCCTGAAGGGCTTTTTTGCTCATTACAGCTGCATCAATCACTTCTCCAGCCTGAAGCTTCAACCCCTCCTTTAATACTGAAGTGGTTCCATCTTTTCCTACCAATTCGATCTTCACTTCATCTGCAGCAGAAAGGGTCAGTGATTTTTCACTCCCATAAAAATCTCCATTAGGCATGCTGGAAACGTGAGATTTGGAATCTGCACTCCATTCGCCCATGCTGTGAGGATTGTTTTTGGCAAATTGTTTAACTGCTTTTGGCGCTCTTCTGTCAGAGTTACCTTCCCTCAAAACAGGGTTTACGGCACTACCCTTTATTTTGTCGTATTTTTCCTTAACGCTTTTCTCCTCATCGGATTTAGGTTCATCAGGATAATTAGGTAGGGCATATCCTTGCTCTTGCAATTCCTTTATGGCTGCTTTTAGCTGAGGAATAGAAGCACTGATATTAGGCAATTTTACAATGTTGGCCTCTGGGGTTTTGGCAATTTTCCCAAGTTCAGCCAAGTCATCATTGATTCTTTGCTCCTCCTTAAGGTATTCAGGGAAGGTGGCAATGATCCTTCCGGAGAGAGAAATATCCCTGGTTTCCACCACCACACCGGCAGAATCAGTAAATGACTTAATGATGGGCAACAAAGAATAAGTCGCTAAAGCAGGAGCTTCATCTGTTAGGGTATAAAGAATTTTCGGAGTTTTTGTAGTGGTCATTTTTTTATGATTTTGACACATCATTACAGCCCACAAGTTGTGGGTAACCTCGATGTGTACTTAAAATGAATAATTGATTATTTTCTACTGTTCGCAAATTTGCCGCTAAAATACGCAAAATATCGCGCATTCAAAGCCTTATTACCATATTGATAATAGAAGCATTTAATAATTAAAAATTTTTTATCAAAACATTTAAAAACCCATTTCTTTAACAAGAAAAATTAAAAGGCCGGATACTACTTCCCAGCCAGTTTTAACCATTAATCAATAACTTTCTTTTTCATTGGGAAAATCCTTGGACTTAACATCCTGGATATAATTTTCAACTGCATTCAACATAGTTCCTCTAAGATCAGCGTATTGCCTTAAAAAACGGGGTTGAAATTCCTGGGTGATACCAAGCATATCATGAACCACCAGTACTTGACCATCAACATAGGCCCCAGCGCCTATGCCAATTACAGGAATAGCAACAGTCTCAGATACCTTTTGGGCCAGTTTGGCAGGAATTTTTTCCAGGACAATAGCAAAACAACCGCATTCTTCCAGGACTTTGGCATCTGACAACAGCTTTTCGGCTTCTTTTTCTTCCTTGGCCCTTACTGTATAGGTACCAAACTTATAGATTGACTGAGGTGTAAGTCCCAAATGCCCCATTACTGGAACCCCAGCACTTAAAATCCTAGTAACGGACTCTTTGATTTCAGCCCCACCTTCCACTTTTACCGCATGGGCTCCGGATTCTTTCATTATCCTGATGGTGGACCTCAAGGCTTCAGAGGAGTTCCCCTGGTAAGAGCCAAAAGGAATATCAACCACTACAAAAGCCCTTTTAACCGCCCGGACTACCGATGAGGCATGATAGATCATTTGATCCAGAGTGATTGGAAGGGTGGTTTCATGTCCTGCCATCACATTGGAGGCGGAATCTCCCACCAAAATAATATCGATTCCTGCAGCGTCTAAAATTCCAGCCATGGAATAATCATAGGCAGTTAACATGGAAATTTTCTCCCCCCGGGCTTTCATTTCCTGAAGGGTATGGGTTGTGACTCTTTTGATATTAGAAGATTGGTGAACGGACATGTTGTTGGTTTTAATGAAGGTAGACAGCTGAATTATTTTCCTCTAAGCTGACAATGATATGCTCACTTAAGGTGGTCGAAAGTTCATAACCCGTATAATCGGGATTTACAGGGAAAAGTTTATGGCTTCGGTTGACCAAAACGGCCACTTCCATCTTTTTAATGTTCACTTCCAAAAACGGTTTCATTGCATAAGCCAAGGTTCTGCCCGAATTAAGGACATCATCCACTACAATAAGGCATTTCCCTTCAAAATTAATATCCTTTGTCAATTCCACAGCAGGTTGGACAGAAGTGAATTTTTCTATTTTCACCTCCACTTCTTCCACTTGAAGTGGAGATATTTCCCTTACCTTATTGGCCAAGAGCTGGGCAAAAACATAGCCCATTCCTGAAATGCCAGCAAACACTACGTCTTCCTCACTTGCATTTCTTTCATAAATTTCAAACGCAATTCTGGTAATCTTTTTCTGAATCTGCTTATGGTTTAAAACCAAAGTTTTTGTTTCACTCATCCTGGTAGGTTCAATCGGTTTTAAAAAGGGAAAATTAAATCAAATGGGAATAGTTTCAAAGATTTGCATTAGATAAAATGGAGACCTCAATTGAAACCATTTGGTGAATGCATCCAAGCCCATTGCCTTATTCCCTACCTGTAAGTATCTTCCTCCATCAAAATTTTAAGGTAACTATCATACCTGTAGGGGTTGATTCCCCTTTTTCCACCATCTCAACAACCTTGCAACCTGGTTCATTGACATGTTTACAATTATTGTATTTGCATTGCCCCAGGTATTTTCGCATTTCCACAAAATAATGAGACAATTCTTCCTCCTCGATATCCAAAATTCCAAATTCCTTGATCCCAGGTGTGTCAATAATGCTTCCCCCATTGGGCAGGGTAAACATCTCAGCAAATGTAGTAGTATGAACCCCTTTTGAAGTGAAATTGGAAATCTCGCGGGTGTGTTGTTGGGCTTCAGGAATTAATAAATTGAGTAAGGTTGATTTCCCCACTCCGGAATGGCCAGCCATTAAAGTGGTTTTATTTTCCAACAGGGGCAAAATTTTGTCGGGGATACCTTCCTCTTGAAGAGCCGAAATGGTAATCACAGGATAACCCAAAGGCTCATATATTTCCTTTATATCCTTCAGAAAATCTTTATCCTTCTCTTTTTTAATCAAATCGGCTTTATTGACCACCAGAGTAGCCGGAATCCTAAAACTTTCTGTGCTGACAAGGAAACGGTCAATAAACCCTAGTGAGGTTCTAGGTTTTAAAAGGGTAATGACGAGCATGGCCTGGTCAATATTGGAAGCAAGGATATGGGAAAAATTGGTTTTCCGGGTGGATTTACGGATGATATAATTTTCCCGGGGGAGAATATCT
Source organism: Echinicola jeungdonensis (assembly GCF_030409905.1). NCBI lineage: Bacteria > Pseudomonadati > Bacteroidota > Cytophagia > Cytophagales > Cyclobacteriaceae > Echinicola > Echinicola jeungdonensis. The sequence goes on along the minus strand of NZ_JAUFQT010000001.1, from coordinate 2,370,406 downwards.
GCAATGATGGCTGTCTCCTGGTCTTTCTCCAGGACCAAACTCACATAATCACCCACGGCAATGGGATTGGTCAATTTAAGCTCACTTTTTTTAAATTTCCCCCTCAACCTGGCATTGATCAGCTTTTCTCCAACTTCAACCAAATACCAGCTTCCCGTTGACTTGACTACCCTTCCTTCCATGTTCATTTCAAAGTTTTTTGCACTTCAGCAACGATTTTATGGGCACTTCCCAAATTGTCATCCACAAGTTTTTTTGCACCATTGACAGCTTTTTGATACAGCTCTTGATTTTCCAGGTCAAGAATTATTTTCTCAAAAGATTGAGCATTGTCCACCATAAATCCACATCCATATTTTTGGCTGATACCAGCCTCCGGGAATTTTGAATTGTTTTTTAATTTTCCGAAAATTACCGGTATCTGAAAGGCAAGGGGCTCCAAAATGTTGTGCAATCCCTTTCCCATTGCCCCTCCCACATATGCCAAACGGCCAAATTGATACAAAGAGGAAAGCATCCCTATATTATCAATGAAAAGAACATCCACCTTTTCATTTTTGCCTTTAAGTTCAGAATATTTGATTGTTTTTTTAGTAATGTCCGCTTGCCATTGTCCAATCACTTGATGATGAATATCATGGGGTGCTATGATAAGATTGTAATTTGATTGGCGATTGATAAATGGAATAATCATTTCCATATCCTGCTGCCAGGCGCTGCCCACTACAATGGTTGGCTTTCCATCAAAGACCTCCGCAATTTCTGAAAATTTCTTTGGGTGTTGGCTTATTGCATAAACATTATCATAACGCGTATCTCCTGTCATGGTAGTAGGACCAACCCCAATTCCATTCAATAAGCTCAGGGTATCTTGGTTTTGAGTAAAAATATGGTCAAACGCCCTCAACAATTTTCTAAAAAAACCTCCATATGGCTTAAAATAAATCTGACTTTTTCTAAAAGAAGCAGAAAATAAAAACAGGGGAATTTCCCTTTTTTTAGCCTCAAAAATAAAATTGGCCCAAAGGTCATATTTCACAAAAAAAGCAGCTTTTGGTTGAAGAATATCCAGGAACCTCCTGGCATTACCCTTGGTATCAAAGGGCAAATAGGTGACCAGGTCAACATGGGGCTGTTTTTTTTAATCACATTTTCATAACCGGAGGGGCTAAAAAACGTCAACACCACATTCAAATTTGGGAAGGTGGCTTTTAACTTAGCAATTACGGGTTTAGCTTGCTCGTATTCCCCAAGGGAAGCCACATGAAACCAAACCAAATCACCTGATTTTTGCTTGCAAAAGGATTCCAGCTCTTCAAATATTCCATCCCTGCCTCGCACTAAGCGGGCCAATTTGGAATCCCCATTTTTGGCCAATTGCAGGGTACAGGAAAACACCCAAACTGAAAAATCATAAAGCAACTTCATGGGGCCAAAAATAGTAATTAAGCTTAGAAACAACCCCAAAGAGAGTAATTTTCATTGGAACAAAAATAATTTCCTCTTCGGCAATACATAATTGGTTAAAAATATTGCCATGAAGATCAAGTTTTCCTGAAAAGCGAATAGTGGTGGTTTAAAAGTTTCATTTTCAGGAAAACTGTATATCAATAAATGTAAAAAAACCCTGGCTCCACATTGGGAACCAGGGTTTCAAAATTATTAGCCAAAAGCTTCTTAGTTATTAGCAAGGTATTCAGAAACACCTTCTTTAGTAGCTTTCATGGCTTCTTTACCTTCTTCCCAGTTGGCAGGGCAAACTTCACCGTGTTTTTCTACGTGGTGAAGTGCATCTATTAATCTGATCATTTCGTCGATGTTTCTACCCAATGGAAGGTCATTGATGGTTTCATGTCTGACCACCCCTTCTTTATCGATCAAGAAAGATCCTCTGAAAGCAACTGGGGCTCCTTCATAGATCAATTCTCCTTCTTCATTATAATTCCACTCACCTGCCAATACACCAAAGTTAAAAGCTATGGTTTTTGCAGGGTCAGCTACCAAAGGATAAGTCACTCCTTCAATACCCCCTTGATCTTTTGGAGTTACCAACCATGCAAGGTGAGTTTCTTCAGTATCACAAGAAGCACCTACAACGGCTACTCCTCTTTTTTCAAATTCGGCCAGTTTTTCTTGGAAAGCCAAGATTTCAGTAGGGCAAACAAACGTGAAATCCTTTGGATAGAAATAGAAAATCACTTCTTGCTTCCCGATATATTGTTCTAAAGAGAAGCCTTCAACGATTTCCTCTCCATTAATTACGGCTGGTGCTTTAAATAAAGGTGCTTTTTTTCCTACTAATGACATAAGTTGTTTTTAGTTTAAATTGTATTAGATAAATTATATTTCGATTATTTGTTTCTTCCCTTAATAACTACAGATATATCTTCCACTTCAAAGTCCTTGATCTCGTTATTATCGAAGAATTTTTTCAATAACGATTCCAAGTCTTTGTTGCGATAATCCCGAATTTCATTGGTTTCTTTGTCATAAAGGTGACTATGAGCTTCCAATATCGCATCAAAACGCATCACCCCATTGTTGTCTACAAACTTTTGAATAATCCCTGCATTAACAAAAGTGTCCAAAGTCTTATAAACTGTCCCCAAAGAAATTGAAGGATTCTTTTCACGAACCTGCTCATAAACCCATTCTGCAGTAGGGTGGTTTTGGGAACCTGTCAGCTCCTCATAAATCACCATCCGCTGATGGGTAAACTTCAGACCGCCTTTTGTAATTTTATGTTTTATCTCTTCAATATCCATTCGGTGTTAAGAATGATTATTACTTGATAATAGTTCCACAAAACTAAAAAAGTCCTTATTTTTTTCAAAAATAATTTTCCTGAACTTGTTGCCTTCCTCCAAAAGATTGATTTAAATTTGGTTATCTTTATTATTCAAAACCTAAACCTTTGATGAAGAAAACTTTATATTTTTGTTGCTTAACGTTTTTAGGGGCTCAGGTCCAAGTTCAAGCCCAAGATGAAATCGAACAATTCTTACAAGGAAGTCAGGAAGACCTTAACACTTATTTGGGGAATTATGTAAAACCTGCTGCCAAAGGGTTTATGTACAGCATGGGAAGCGGATGGGCTCATACAGCTGAAACCCATAAAACTTTTGGTTTTGACATTAAATTTGGGGTCAGCGCTTCTGCAGTCCCAAGCGGGTATGAAACATTTAAATTCAATAACTCCGACTATTCTAAAACAAGGCTAGCAAATACTACCGGAAATGCTAGCGCAGATCTTCCGACCGTTTTTGGCCCTGTAGAAACAGATGCCACCTTGGAAATATACGAAGTTGTCAATGGTGATGTTTATATTATAGATGAAATGAATGTTCCTCCAGGAGCTGACATTCCGATAAAATATGTTCCCGCACCTTCGGTACAAGCTAGCCTTGGATTACCTGCTGGTTTTGAAATCACAGGTCGTTTTATTCCTAAATTGGAAATCGATGACACTGAAGTTTCCCAATGGGGAGTTGGCCTAAAACACAATTTGAAACAGTTCATTCCTGTTGTCAATAAATTACCTTTCACATTTTCCGCAATGGCGGCTTATAACCAATTGGAGGCAGCCTATTACATTGAAAGGAATATGGGCCAATACGGCACTTTGGATGTTAAAACCTGGACTTTTCAGGGAATGGTCAGCAAACAATTTGCCGTTTTAACCCTATACGGTGCGGCGGGATATTCTACAGGTGAATCAGATTTTAATATACTGGGGGAATATGAGGTGAATACCCCTGAGGGGACGGAAACCTTTGAAGACCCAGTAAGCTTACAATATGAAAACAAAGGAGCAACGGCCACTTTGGGAGCCCGCATCAAACTGGGGCCTATTTTCATCAATGGGGATTATACTTTCCAGGAATTTAACACCATCAACGTAGGATTAGGAGTATCAATCAATTAATTATGATTAAAGTATTATTCGTTTGTCTAGGTAATATCTGCCGCTCACCCTTGGCTGAAGGGATATTCAACCAAAAAGTTAAGGAGGAAGGATTAGAGGACAAGTTTATTTGTGACAGTTGTGGCACTTCAGATTACCATATTGGAGAGCTTCCTGATGAAAGAAGTATCCAATGTGCCAAGCGACATGGCATTCCCATTGATCACCGGGGGAGGCAGATTTCCCATATTGATATACGAGAGTTTGATTACATCATCGCCATGGACAAGTCCAACGAAAAGAATATTAAAGCATTAATAAATAACTATAATTTGTCCCATGACCAAGTTTATTTGATGCGTGATTTTCAATTGGACCCCGATCACCTAGAGGTACCGGACCCTTATTACGGCGGTGAAGATGGCTTTGAGCAGGTTTATCAAATTCTCCAGGAATCTATCCAGGGATTATTGGTCCAACTGAAGAAAGAACATCAAATTTATGTACAATCCTAACTCTTTTTATGAACAAGTTCTACTTCAAGAATCACACGAAAAAATTCACCTCAACTCTATAAGATTAATATCTGCAGGGACAGCCAATCAAAGTGTCCTTTTGTATACCGACAAAGGCCCCCTTTTTCTTAAATCCAATTTTCAGGATTCACCTGAAATGTTTCATCAAGAAATCAAAGGGCTTAATTTACTTAGAAAGAACTGTCCCCTGCAAATACCCAAAACAGTGGGTTCCGGAAGGCTTGACAACCAGAACTACCTCTTGATTGAATGGATAGAAGGAGGTTATCCTGGTGCCGATTATTGGGAAAGACTGGGCCATGGACTAGCAGAAATGCATATGGCCACTTCTCCGGTTTTTGGACTGGAGGACAATAATTTTATTTCCATTCTACCCCAAAGTAACCTCCAACATGAAAAATGGGTGGACTTTTATATTAATGAAAGGCTGGAACCTATGCTTGGAAAAGCATTCTACGAAAAGACCATTTCAAAAAGTTTTTACAAGAAATTTCAGCTAATTTACCCAAAACTGGAAGGGCATTTACCAAAGGAAAAACCTGCCTTGCTTCATGGAGACCTTTGGTCCGGCAATGTTATCGTCAATTCCCAAGGGCAACCCTGCTTGATTGACCCCGCAGTTTATTATGGCCACCGGGAAATGGACCTGGCCTTTTCTAAATTGTTTGGAGGCTTTGAAGGCAGATTTTATGACGCCTATCATAACATATTCCCATTGGAACCCGGGTTTAGTAGTAGGGCTGATATTTACAACCTTTACCCCTTGCTGGTCCATCTCAACTTATTTGGGAAAAGCTACCTCCCGGGCTTGAAAAAGATCATCAAAAAATATGTGTAAGTGCATCATGGCTTACAAATAAGTTGAAAGGTATTTCTGGTAGTCTGTTCAACTAAAACCTCCTTCTCCATCAATATGGAATTTTTAATTTCCTCCTTATAGTTATTGACCGTAATAAGTTGTAGGCCTTCATTATACCGGATGACAAAAAATCTTTTCATTTCATCCATTAACTGCTCCAGTTTAAAAATTTGGCGATCTATGCAAATGGAAATAGTAATTGCAGAAGTTTGCAACAAATTAACCTTCAATTTCAATCGTTGCAATTCAGTGTAGACCTGATGGATATGACCTTCATTTATAAAAGCAAAATCAGTCACTTTAAAAGTGACCAAAATCTGCTCATCCTTAACTACAATAGTGGGGATCCCCTGTGATTCTTTAAAGTCCCCAATAACGGTTCCAGATTCCTCAGGGTTCAAAAAAGATTTGACCTCCAAGGGTATTTTCGCATTGGCCAGCGGTTTGATCGTCTTAGGGTGGATAACAGAAGCTCCATAATAGGTCATTTCTGCGGCTTCATAATAGTCCAACCGATCAAATTTGACAGTTTTTTCAAACCTTTTGGGATCAGCATTCAAAACCCCAGGGACATCTTTCCAAATCACTACGGATTTTGCTTTCAAACTGGCTGCAATTATGGCTGCGGAATAATCGGACCCCTCTCTTCCCAAAGTTGTCATTTTCCCCGAAGACCCTCCACCAATAAACCCCTGGGTCACCACCGGAAATTTATCCAACTTGGGAAGCAAATATTTTTCACATTTTTTCTTTGTCAAATTCCAGTCCACATTGGCCAATCGAAAGTTTTCATCTGTTTTAATGATTTCCCTGGCATCTTGCCAAAGACAATATTGCTCCTGGTCACATAGGTATTCCTGGATAATTCTGGTTGATAACATTTCCCCATACCCGATGATCTGATCATAGTATTGGTCATAGTTTTCTTTGGTCAGGGGCCTTTCAAGATCCCTTTCCAATACCAGAAAATAATTTTTTACTACCGAAAAAATCCTATGCCCCGGCTCAAAGAGTTCATCACAAATCTCCAAATGTCGCTGCATTAAAATTGTATTATTTAAAGAATATGGAAGACCTTGGTATTTTTTCATCAATACCTCCTCCAAAGCATTTGTGGTTTTTCCTATAGCAGAAATCACTACAACCATGTGATTTCGCAATCGATTGAACAAAATATTAGAGAGGTTTTTGATAGCCTTGGCATCCTTTACCGATGCTCCCCCAAATTTGTAAACAATTACTTTCCTCATAAAAATTTAAATTGTATTTTTCAGTAGGTTATTAATATATTGTATTTTTCAAAGACATGAAGACAAAGCCATACACACCCGACCACTCAGCATTAGGGTACTCTGTAGGAGTAACCTTAGACCGTTTTATCAAAATAAAACAAGACGACTTCCCCTTTGCATCGGGGGAATTGTCTCAAATTTTGAGAGACATTGCCCTAGCTTCAAAGATAGTAAATCGCGAAATCAATAGGGCAGGACTTTCAAATATCGGCGGGGCTTTTGGCAGTACCAATATTCAGGGAGAAGAGCAACAAAAACTGGACGTAGTGGCTAATATCCGATTTACCAGGGCCTTAACCAAAGGCGGTGAGGTTTGTGCCATAGTTTCAGAAGAAGATGATGAAGTAATTGACCTTCAAAATAGCAGCGGGAAATATGTTGTGGCCATGGATCCGCTAGATGGGTCTTCCAATATAGATGTGAATATTTCCATAGGGACCATCTTTTCAATTTACCGAAGAGTGACCCCGGTAGGCAGTCCAATCCAGCCCGAGGATATCATGCAAGAAGGAAACAAACAGGTAGCTGCCGGGTATGTACTATATGGCTCCTCCACCATGTTGGTGTATACTACTGGCAAAGGGGTGAACGGTTTTACTTACGAAAACTCCCTGGGAGAATTTTTCTTATCCCACCCCAACATCCAAGCCCCAAAAGATGGAAACATTTATAGTATCAATGAGGGACTTACTTCGCAAATGCAAAACGGGGTAAAAAACTATGTTGAATCCTGTAAAAAAAGGAATTTCAGCGCTAGGTATATTGGTAGTTTGGTAGCAGATTTTCACAGAAACCTTCTCAAAGGGGGGATATATATTTATCCCAAAACCAATAAGGCCCCTGATGGCAAATTAAGGTTATTGTATGAAGCCAATTCTTTGGCATTTATTGCTGAACAAGCAGGCGCAAAAGCTACAAATGGGGAGGAAAGAATTCTAAATATCCAGCCGACAGCCCTCCACCAAAGGACCCCATTATACATTGGTTCCGGACAAATGGTGGATGATGTATATCAATTTATGAAAGAAGAAATCCAATCTTCATTAAAAACCCCTAAAAAATTATTGGTATTTTCTACGAATCTGAATTTTCAATATCTGCCGGTCCACTATAGCAGTGGACAAATCCTTTGATAATTGTTCAGGCGGAGATTCATGCAAAATTTCCTTGAGTTTTTCTTCTCCAAGGTCAATACGGTAACATACCTGTAGGAGTTTTTCGAAATCCCTATTAAGCAATTGATGGATCAAGGGCTCTAAATATTTGATCAAACCATCTCTATCCATGTTTCCTTTTGGAACTGGTAAAGCCAGGTCTTTTTCCAGGAGCTGAGCAGTCTCGATAATGATTTCACCTTTGTCCATAAAAATAAAAGCTACTTTCCAAATCTTGTGATTAATGGAAAGTAGCTTTTCAATTTTTTTTAATTTTCTCCTTCAGAATTTTCAGAAGCTTCTTTACCTTCTGAATTATCTACTAATGCTTCAGGTGCATATTTCCTGATAATTTTATACCAGCTGATCAACTTCTTGATATCAGAAACATAAACACGCTCTTCATCAAATTCTGGCAAAATATGCTTCAGAAATGCTTTGTACTCATCATTATCTGCATCTTTGGCTAAACCGGTATCTCCTTGAAATTCCTTTTCTATAGTAGTCATCACTTCCTCAAGGGGCGCTGCCCCCTCCTCTGTAAGGGTGTAAATGGAGATTTCACTTAAAATGGACACCCGATGGCTACCTCCAACCACCAATTTACTTTTCTTTTCGTCCATTGATTCCAGAATCACCCCACTTCTACTTGGTTTCAAAACTTTATATAATCCCGGCTTTCCGGAAACAGTTGCAATTTCTTTAAATTCCATAATTCATATTTTAAAATCAGGTTGCAAATATAGGTTTTCACCCTGAAAGCTCAAGGCAAATTATTACTGGGCATAAAATCCATGGTTCACCTCTTCAATAAATTCCAAAACCTCATCCCTCCCAAGGGCACTGGTAGAAGAAGTGATAAAATACATCGGAGCTTCCTCAAAAATGGATTCACTGGTTTTCAGAAACTTCCTCACATTGGCCTGTATTTTGGCTTTGGCCAGTTTATCTGCTTTCGTAAAGATCAATACGATTGGGATGGCATTTTCTGCACACCATAGAATAAATTCAAGATCTTTCTTTTGGGGAGACAACCTGCTATCTATCAACACAAAAGTAGCTTCCAAATTTTCCCTTAAGGTCAAGTAATCTTTGATCATTTTTTCCCAATCTGCTTTATGGGATTTGCTTACTTTAGCGAAACCATAACCTGGAAGATCCACCATATACCACCTTTCATCAATTTCAAAGTGATTGATCAATTGGGTTTTACCTGGTGTACCGGATATTTTGGCCAGCCCCTTGGTATTGGTAAGCATGTTGATGAGGGAGCTTTTTCCCACATTGGAACGGCCAATAAAGGCAAATTCAGGTTTATGGGGAGATGGGCACTTTTTGTAATCGGTATTGCTGGTCAAAAACTTAGCCTTCTTGATCATTTTTATTTCTTTTTCACAAAGGTAAGTCTTTCCAGATAAATCCCTTCATGAATTAATTGATAACATCTTTCCAATGCTCAGGTTTACTTATTAATATTGTGCTCCTAAACCGCAAATTCCATGTCAGTAGTTCCTTACAAAAATCAAAAGGAAGGCAAAAAAGCCCAAGTTGCCAACATGTTTAATAATATCAGCAAAAGATATGATTTGCTGAACCACCTCCTGAGCATGGGCATTGACATTGTCTGGAGAAAAAAAGCCATCAAACAGCTCAAAAAAGACCAACCCAAACTGATTTTGGACATCGCAACCGGTACTGGTGATTTTGCCATTGAAGCCCTGGCCTTAAACCCGGAAAAGGTCATCGGAGTGGATATTTCTGAAGGCATGTTGGCAGAAGGAAAAAAGAAAATCCAACAAAAAAAGTTGGGTCACCTCATTGATTTGCAGTTGGGTGATTCTGAAAAGTTGTTATTTGAGGAAAATAAATTTGATGCTGTCATCGTTGCCTTTGGAGTAAGGAACTTTGAAAATTTGGAAAAAGGGCTGGCTGACATGTACAGGGTACTCAAACCGGGAGGTAAAACGGTGATTGTGGAATTTTCTAAACCCAAAAAGTTTCCTTTTAAACAAGGATATAATTTTTATTTCAAGTATATTTTACCACGGGTCGGCAAATTGGTATCCAAGGACAATGCTGCCTACACCTATTTGCCAGAATCTGTCCAAGCCTTTCCCGATGGAAGTGACTTCCTGGATGTATTAAAAAATGTTGGTTTTAAAAACACAAAATGCAAACCATTGACATTCGGCATCAGCTCAATTTATATGGGAGAAAAATAGGCATCACCCTTTTTCTTTTCTTTCTTTTGGGGATTAGCGCCATGGCCCAGGACGATTATAAGCCCCTAAACAAATCGGGACAGGATAACCAATTCATCAGTTATGGTTTTTTTCTTGCTGGCCACAATAGTTCCCTGAGGTTAAAATATTCTGATGCCTATATGGACCCCAATGCAGATTATTCTAATATCCAGAGTATCATGCCTATTTTCTCCCCTGGGTTTTCATTGGGTTTTTTGATTACAACAAGACTCCATGACCAGTTCAATTTTCTTATTACTCCTAAGGTCGGTTTTTATGAATTTCAAACTGATATCAATTATTTAAAAGATGATGATTTTGAAGAAACCGGAGTTGGTGTAAATACAGAGACTATTGTCACAGAAATGACCATGGTGGAGCTCCCACTTATATTTAAATACAAATCCCATCGGTTTAACAATACCAGGATGTTTTTTACTGGAGGGGTCAACCCACAGTTTAGGACAAAATCTCAAGAAGAGGCGGATGCAGACGACTTGGTACTCACAGGTTCTGATATAGCCCTGGAATTGGGAATGGGCTTTGATTTTTATTTCAAGTTCTTCAAGTTTTCACCAGAAATCCGTTTTTCCCATGGAATGAAAAATCTTTATAAAGAAGAAACCAGCAATCCTGAATTTTCCGGTGCCATTTCAGAAATAAGAAGAAAATCAATCACGCTGTATTTAAATTTCCAATAACCCTTCTTTCTTCAAAACCTGAATCGATAGATCATCTAAGAGATCTAATTATTAGAAAACCAACAAGCATTTTCTTTGCAGGAATCCTCTTTTTTCAATCTTGAACAGTACAATTTCTTAAATCTCATTTCGAAAAAGCTCATTTTATTGATATTCAGAAATATTTAACAGGAATTGACTAGAAGTAATCCTTCTGCTTTTGTATATTAAAAAAAGATTTTTAGTTAATAATAGTTTTAATAAAACTTACTTGATATGGCTAATAAAAAAGGATCATTTGATGAAGTTGAGAAATTACTTCAGGAAATAGGAGGAAAAATAGAGGAATTAATTGCCAAAGGGGCTGAATTGGGGGGAGAAGCGAAAGGAGAAGTGGAGAGGAAAATTGAAGAACTGCGCCAAAATAAGGAATCCATCCATCAGGAATTTAAAAACCGGAGAGGTGATTTTGAGAAGAAATACGATGAAAAAAAAGTAAGCGCCTCACCTTTTTTCAAAAAATCGGGAGGACATTTTAAAGATGGTATCAATGAACTCTTACAGGGTTTCAAAGCCATTTTTAAATAAAGGCTAGCTCAGAAGGAATTTTACTTTTAAGGTGGACAAATCCTCCGGGATATGTGTCGGCGGGAATTTTTTATTTAATTTTGAACATGAATTACCTTTCTGTAGAAAAACTTTCCAAGGCTTTTGGAGAAAAGTCTTTGTTTAATAATATCTCATTTGGAATTGACCAAGGTCAAAAGGTGGCCTTGGTGGGCATTAATGGTGCTGGAAAATCTACCCTTATGAAGATCATCATGGGCATCGAGGTCCCAGATGAAGGGGAGATAGCCATCAACCAACAGGTCAAAGTGGCTTATGTTCATCAAAACCCTACTTTTGAGGGTAACCTTACCATTTATCAAACCATTTTTTCTGATGCATCCAATGAAGCCTTGCAGTTGATTCAGTTATATCAGAAAACTTTGCTCAGCATCCAATCCGGAAAATCCAATTCGGAAGAACTTAATCCAATACTAGAAAGGATGGACCAGCTTCAGGCTTGGGATTATGAATTCCAAATCAAAGAAGTGCTTGGAAAGCTGGGGCTTCATGACACGGATCTTCCAGTAGGAAATCTTTCAGGGGGGCAAAGAAAAAGAGTTGCCTTGGCCAAAGCGATATTGGAAAAGCCGGACCTTTTGCTTTTGGACGAGCCAACCAACCATCTGGACCTGGAGACCATTGAATGGCTGGAAGATTACCTAGCCAAAGCTAACCTTTCCCTTTTTATGGTGACTCATGACCGGTATTTTCTTGAAAAAGTCACAAATGAAATCTTAGAGCTCGACGGGGGAAAGGTTTTCAGGTACTCGGGAAATTATAGTTATTTTCTGGACAAGAAAGCCGAACGGGAAGAAATAGAAGCCAGCGAACAGGAAAAAGCCAAAAGTCTTTACAAAAAAGAGTTGGAGTGGATGCGCCGACAACCCAAAGCAAGAGGAACCAAGGCCAAATACCGGATAGATGCATTTGAATCCACTAAGAAAAAAGCTCTCCAAAAAAAGGAAACAAGGGATATTGATCTTCAAGTTTCCACCCAACGACTGGGGAGCAAAATCTTGGAACTGGAGCATTTGAGAAAGACTTATGGGGACCAAGAAATCATCAAAGATTTTTCTTACACATTTAAGAAAAAAGATAAAATCGGAATAGTTGGTCCAAATGGGGCAGGAAAAACCACTTTTCTTAATCTCCTAACTGGAATCCTAGACCCAGACCAGGGGAAAATCGAACTGGGGCAGACTACGGCATTTGGCTATTATCATCAGGAGGAAAAAACTTTCGACGAGGACAAAAAGCTCATTGACCTGGTGAAAGAGGTGGCAGAGATTGTCACCTTGGCCAAGGGACAAACAATTACCGTTTCCCAATTTCTCAATAAATTTGGATTCCCCCCCAAACAACAGCACACTCCAATTGCAAAACTGAGTGGAGGAGAAAGAAGAAGGTTACAATTGCTAATGGTTTTAATCAAAAACCCCAATTTTTTGATCCTGGATGAACCTACCAATGACCTGGACATAATGACTTTAAACACCTTGGAAGAATTTTTGGATGACTTTCCTGGTTGTCTTATAATTGTATCCCACGACCGATATTTTATGGATAGGTTGGTGGATCATCTTTTTGTTTTTGAGGGGAATGGAAAAATCAAGGATTTCCCAGGTAACTATTCTGACTTTCGGGAATGGGAAAAGGAAGAAAAAGCAAAAAAAGATACTGAGAAAAAACCAAAAGAAAAAAGTACTTCCATCCCTTCCAAGGAAAAAACCAACAAAGCTTCATACAAAGAAAAAATGGAATTTAAGAAGGTCCAGAAAGAAATCACTACTTTGGAAGTGCAAAAAGATCAATTGATCAATAACATAAACAAAGGTACTGAAGATCATGAATTACTAACCGAATGGTCTCAATCCATCAAGAAAATTGATGATCAATTGGAGGAACTTGAATTTCGTTGGCTGGAGCTTAGCGAATTGGATGGTATTATGGATTAATGGACATGAAAGAAAAGGAATTTGTAATCATTGGAGGTGGCCAATGTGGTCTTTCAGCTGGCCGGTATTTACAAAAAAAAGGCTGCGATTTTGTTATTTTAGAACAAAACAAGGAAATCGGAGATAATTGGCGAAACCAATATGATTCCCTAAAATTGTTCACTCCAGCCCAATTCAGCGCCCTTCCTGATTTGCCCATGGCTCTTTCTCCTAAGGCAAGGCCAACTAAGGACCAAATGGCTGATTACTTTTCCCGCTATGCCTCGCATTTTGACATGCCTGTACATAACAAAAATAAAGTACTGACCCTCAAAAAAAACAAGGGTGCATTCCTGATTTCCACTGTCTTTGAGGAAATCAAAGCCCAAAAAGTAATTATAGCCAATGGTTTTTGCCAAAAACCTAAATTCCCTGAATGGGTAAATGACCTAAATACCCCCTACCTTCACAGTAAGGATTACCGTAACCCAATTTCTGTCAAAGGCAAAAAAGTTTTGGTGGTTGGGACGGGTAATTCAGCTGCCCAAATAGCTGCCGAACTCACCAAATATTATGAAGTGCATTGGTCCGTTAACAGGAAACCAAAGCTCACTCCCCTATATATCTTTGGTAAAAATGTTATTTGGTGGGCCAGTCGCCTGGGAATATTGGACAGGGTTGCCAAAAAGGGCCAAAAAAGAATTGAAACCATTTACCAATACGATAACTTGAAAAAGCAGTTAAAAAAGACAAAAAAGCAGCCCATTATAAAGGAAGCTACAGGAAATCAGGTCCTTTTTGAAAATGGTAAAAAGGAGCAATATGACTTTGTGGTATTTGCAACTGGCTTTTATCCTGATTTTGATTTTATAGAAATTGAAGATTTTGAAAACAACCTGGAAACTTTACGGGAAAATTCAGGCTTATCCCGTGTCAAAGGGCTGTATTTTCTTGGGATTCCTTTTCAGCGGACTAAAAGCTCCCATTTGATCCATGGATCACAAAAAGATGCCAAATTTATTATAGAAGAAGCATTGTCCTAATTGCTGGAAATCTATTTTTTTGAATTCACTTTCCCTATTTGGGGAAATTTGGAATTTATCAGGATTTAAAAGTCTCCTAATTCATCTCCTCCTTGGTCCCGGCGTCTTTCATTGCGTTTTTCTTTAAAACCACCAAAACGGTAGGAAAAGGACAAAGTTCCAATTCGGGTTTCCCTGTTATACACCCGGTTTTGAGTAAATCTGGGATCCTCAGTTTTAATTCTAAAAATCCTTTTGTTAAAAACATCACTTACATTTAAACTGACAACACCTTTCTTGTTGAAAAACTCTCTTTTCAACCCCACATTTAAACCCCAAAATGGTTTAATTTCACCTTGAGGAAGGATAATTGGTCCCCTGTAATTTCCTTGGATTTGCACGGTTAAAATTTCAGGGATGGACATATTAGAAAGTAAACTTACGGTCCAGCTCATACTGGAATTATTGAACCCTTCTTGAATATTTTCACCTTTGACTTGGCTATAAAATAAATTTCCCGTCAAGGTAGCATCAAACCAATTGGTGAATTGGAATTGATTAACCAGCTCCAGTCCGGTACTGTTCCTGGAATTGATATTTTCCCGGGTCTGAATAGTAACATTATTATCATAAAGTCGGGTGATCCGGGAAATGATGTCTGTAGAGTTTCTGTGATAAATTGTTGCATTCAACAGCCACTTTTCCCAACCTTTCATATATCCAATTTCATAACTATTCGTAAATTCTGGTTGGAGGTAGGGATTACCCCGTCTGACATTTAGCCAATCAGACACATAATATAAAGGGGCGAGGTGCCATATGCCAGGTCGGGAAATTCTCCTGCTAAAATTCAGGTTTAGCTCCTCTTCCTTCCTGAAGGTGTATATAAAATAAATACTGGGAAATAAATTAAAATAACTATTAGCGACCCGTTCTTCCTGGCTTTTTAGCACTCCTAATGTTTCGGTATATTCCCCCCTCAACCCCAACTGGTATCCCATTTTTCCCCATATATTCTTGTAAATCAAATAGGCGGCATAAACATCCTCATGGAATTCATATTGATCACTGATGGTATCATTTCTCACAAGAACAAAATCACTGGTTTCGTCACCTTGAAAAAATTCCTGACTTCGTCCCCAGTTTCCCAAAGTCCCTTTTAGGCCTGCTTCCAGGGTTCCTGTGTCAGAAAACGGTTTTTCATAGTCCAATTGAAAAATATACAACTCACTATCCCTAGGCCTGTCATTTACCTGAAGGAGTCTTTTCCGGGGACTTCCATCCTATTTTCACTAAAAAAATACTGGATAAAATCATCCACCTGACTTCTACCATCTTTGGCATATGATACCGAGGCATACATACTTTGCCCCAAAGTGTCCATCTCCAGGTTATAGGTTAGGCCTATTTCAAAATGATCCCCGGATTCATCCTCTGTGCTTTCCCGGACATATAAGCTATCCAAAACTTCCTGGGAATTTAAACTCCTTTGATTCAACGTTTCTTCTTCATCCTCCTGGTTAAAATTACCCTGGGCAAAAATCCCAAATTGGCTATTACCCGATAAGTGGAAGTCAGCTCCGCCTCTTACCAGGTGGGAAATTTCCACTTCTTCATTATAGGCATCCTGATCCAAAATGGGAGAAGCTCCCAAAATATTGCTCACTCTTTTCCCTTCAGCCTTTCGGAATCTTTTCCTGTTTTGATAATTATAAGAGGAGAAAAAATTCACTTTTTCAATTCCATAATTCAAGACCAGCCCCCCTGCGTATTTATCCCTGGTCCCGATGGATACATTCGTCTGGCCATTGAAGCCATTTCTTTCATTTTTTTTCAATATGATGTTAATAATTCCTCCCACTCCGGAAGCATCATAACGGGAAGAAGGGTTGGTAATCAATTCAACGGCTTTGATGCTATTTACAGGAAACTGGGACAATATGGCTTCTGTGTTTTCCCCTGACAAATTGGATGGCCTACCATTGATATAGATCAGTACATTCCCACTTCCCCGCATAGTAATGCTTCCCTCCTCATCCACCTGGATGGAAGGCAAAGTTGCCAATAACTCTGAAGCTGTAGCCCCTTCTGCCACTATACTGTTTTCCACATTATACCTGCGTTTGTCAATATCTGATTCAAACATGGAGGCAACCTCCTCCACCAGAACCTCATCCAAATCCGTTTCAGTAGACAATAAGCGGATTTCACCCAAATCCTTTTCGGGCACAGTTTCCAGGGTTATGGCTTTTTCATAGGGTTTAAAACCAACAAAACGGATTCTAAAAATAAATTTCCCCGGGTCACTGCTAAGATTGAATTTTCCCTGAATATCGGTCATTCCCCCTTTGACCATACTGGAATCAATTGGATCCATAAGTATGACATTGGCAAATGCCAATGGATCACCTGTGTTATCATCTACAACCAATCCTTTAATAATAATGGACTGTCCATTAGCAGGATAAGACAACCAAATAAGTAAAAATAAAAAAAGAGGTAAACAGAAAAGCCGCATAGGCAACAGGCTGAATAGTACAATAAACGCTCTAACACTTTATTTCTCAACCAGAAACCCGAGAAAACCTGAATAGCATTACAGTCCAGCATTGACTGTATTTGTTATACCGTAGATATATAAAAATGGTTTCACCGCTTATCACAATTATTAATGTCAATACACCTAAAAGTCAACTTCTGATTTCATCCTATTTGGACAAAAGCCCGCCAACACTTTATTAAAATCTGTTTCACCAATGACAGCAAATTTGCAGTTACTATACCTAAAAAGTAAACTCTAAATATTTTCCAAAGCATGCAATATTGCTTTATCTACAATAGCTTTTGGATCCTCAGCAAAAGTTTGACTTACTCTATTGGCTACAATGGCATTAAGGCTCATCATTTCATGGCCTAAGAGGCTCCCCATAGCATAATAACCTGCTGTCTCCATTTCAAAGTTGGAAAGACTAACACCATCTAAATCCCACTCAGTAAGGCGTTCTATAATATCAGGGATTGCTGGTTGAAGCCTTATTCCCCTCCCTTGTGGTCCAAAAAAACCCGGACAGGTAACGGTATTTCCTTTTATGACTTCCCCCTTAATCATCTTCTCCAAAAGATGCGGGGAAGCTCGGCAGCAATAGGGGGAAAGTCCAAGCCCTAACTTTTCTTTTACTGCTTTGGCAATAGATAATTCCTTGGGATTGCTCTCCAGATTATAAAACTGCATCAAACTGTCAAGGCCAATCCCATATTCAGATGCCAATATAACCCCCGTAGGAATTTCTTTTCTTATGCTTCCGGAGGTCCCAACCCTTACCACTTTCAAACTGGTATGCATAGGTTTAACTTGCCTCCTCTTAAGGTCCACATTGACAAGAGCATCCAGTTCATTCATCAATATTTCAATATTGTCGGTGCCCATTCCGGAGCTGATTACGGAAATCATCTTTCCTTTAAAAATTCCGGTATGGGTAACAAATTCCCTGTTAGCTACCTGAAATTTGATTTCATCAAAATATTGGGAAACCATTGCTACCCTCCCAGGATCACCAACTGTTATAACAGAAGAAGCCAGAAATTCTGGCTTCAAATGTAAATGATAGATACTTCCATCGGGATTAAGGATCAATTCCGATGCTGGAATTTTTTTAGTCATTGACGAGGGACTTTATTTTTTCTTTATCAGGCTTCCTAAACAGCCCTTTATAAGGATTATAGCCATTGGTGTTTTTTTGGTAATAACCTGTTCCATCATAGGGCCGTTTTTCAGGATGTGATTTACACTCCTCTGAACAAGCACCTTCCATCTCCCAGCCGCATTCTTCACAAATAGGGACATGAATATTGCATTCCGGGTTGGCACAGTTAACCATTCGGTCAGAAGTAGTTCCACATACATGACAAGTGGAAATCACTTTGGGATTGACTTGGTTGACATCAACAGCCACCCTATTGTCAAATACGTAACATTTTCCTTCAAAATCCTGACCGCCTGCTTCCTTACCGTATTTGATAATACCCCCATGAAGTTGATAAACATCCTCAAAACCCTGTTCCAACAAATAGGCTGATGCTTTTTCGCACTTGATTCCTCCGGTGCAATAGGTCAACACCTTTTTGTTTTTAAGGTGTTCCAACTCTTTGACCTTTTCTGGGAAATCCCGGAAGTTATCAATATCCAGGGTAATGGCATTTTTGAAACGACCCAATTCATGTTCATAATTGGACCTTACATCCAAAATCACCACATCCTCCTGGTCTTTTAATTTTTTGAACTCCTCAGGCTCCAAATGTTTACCAGTACGGGTGACGGGATTGATATGGCGAAGACTGGAATGGACTATCTCTGGTTTTACCCGAACATGAATTTTTGTAAATGCATGCCTGTCAAATTCGTCTACTTTAAAATCCGTCGAAGCAAAGCGAGAATCGGATTTTACATATTCCATGTACTTTTCACAATCTTCTTTAAGACCGGAAACCGTTCCATTTAATCCCTCAGGGGATACAATAATTCTTCCCCTGATATTGTTTTCTACACAAAAAAGGTGATGTTCTTCCCTGTACGCCTCAGGATCCTTGATCTCGGCGTAACAATAATACAATAAGATGCTATAGTTCAAATTTTCCATAACGATAGCCCTGTTTCAGCAGGGTGTTTGGTTTTTGAAGGTAATAAATATAATATTTTTTATGGTTTGACTGGTTTGGCAGGATTTCCAAACACTGTACTCTCCTCTTCTACATCAGCAACTACTACCGATCCGGCCCCAACCCTAGCATTTTTTCCAATTTTCACTCCGGAGACAATGGTCACTCCTGATCCTATAAAGGCACCCTCTTCCACCTTTACTCCTGAATTCACTACCGCACCGGCACCTATCTGTACAAAATCTCCAATGGTAACTTTATGATCTATAAGGACACCTGAATGATAAATTCCATGGTGACCCAATTCAGTTCCAGCTCCAATAATTACACGGGCATTGATAAAGTTTCCATGGCCCATAGTGGAATCCGTACTTATATAGGAAGTTTTATGAATGGCATTGATGGGTTGTACTTTCCTACGCTCATTTAGTAATTTCACTAAAAATTGACGATACTTATAATCATCTACCGCTACGAATGCCTCGCATTTTTTCCCGATCAATTTTAGATATCCATCATCTTCCGGGTGGCCAAGTACAGGCACTACATTAATTTCCTTCCCATGGAGTTCCTCATCCTCTTCCAGAAACCCATATACATCAACATTATTACTATTAAAAATTTCCAAAGCAGGGTGGGCAATGCCCTTTGCCCCTAAGATGATTACCGGTTTTTCCATTTCAGTTCAATTTAGTCCGCAAAATTACGGCAATTTCCCCACCAAACCAAAATATCATTTTCGCTGTGGCCTAAGGAGTTGTTGGCCAACTTTGCAATCCAAGCATTTTTTGGGTTGACAATAATGGTGATGAAGCCCAATCATCCCTTGGGTGTCAAAAGCATTACCGGCTTTCCATCCAGATTTTTCATAATCAAATATGATATGGTTGGATTCCGCAGGAATTAATTGCAAAAAATCAAAACACCTTTCCTTCCATAGGCTGTCATCGATATATTGCCCATAAGCATACCAAAGGGGTATCACAAAATTAATAGCCAAAAGCTGAATCGTATTTTTGGTCAAATTCCTGCTTTGCCTTTTCCGGCTTTTATACCCTGGCCTAAAATGGTATTCCCAATAAGGAGATGCAGAAATAGAAAATACAATTTGTAAATCTTTAAGGGACTTAATTTCATGCATTAAAATAGAAATTAAATTGGGCCTTTGAGCCAGTAAAGCTGCCAGCTGCGCTATTCGGATTGTCGGATAATTGGCGGGTCTTACTCGCATAAATTTCCATTCTGCTCGCAAATCCCTTGAATGCAGACCATACTTTTGCTGGTAAAATTCAAATTCCTTTTGTAAAAAGCGGGAATAATCATCCTTCTTACTTTCTTTTAAAAATCCCGCTTGCCCCAGCAATAATGCCTCAAGAACTGCCGGTTGGTGTGCATGTTTTTTCAACAAATTATAAGGCAGGGACCGGGCCAATTCCAACATTGGACCACTGTTGACCTTGAAACCAAAAGAATAAAACAACCAACGATAGGCCACTTCCTCCCAGTCTCCACCAGTAAGCTCCAATTGCTTCTCAATCAGTTGACATTTTTCCTGTAATCTTTCTACTAAAGATTTTTCCAGCATGGAAAATTTAATGATTTCAGGAATTTCCAGTAAGGAATCTTCACAAAGGATGACATGTGGAGATTGTATCAATCGCTGATAATTCCTCAGGACATCCAAAAAAACTTTCCCCTTGAGCTCAAGGGTAGGAATTTGTGTTCCATCACTACGGTCAATTTCCAAATCATGTTCCCAAACAACATGCAATATTACCGTTTCAAATTTGGGATCCTGCTCATGCTTATGGGCAATCCAATCCGAGGATTTGATATGGACCTCCACATTCCCATGATATTTCAAATTCCCAATTTGTACTTCTGATTCCGAAAAATCCGGGCCTTCGTGAAAATTATGGAAACCAATCTTTCGGATTGATAAAGGCTGACCATCGGTTGTTGCTAGATTTTGCCGGTTAAAATATTGAAACTTCCATACTGACTGGACAAAACTTTCCTGAAAATTCATAAAAAATAGATTTAAAAATGACAAAAAACATTCACTGGTAAATGTTTATATAAATTAGGGGAAAATCCCCATTGTAAAAAATATTCTCCTTGATTTCTAAATAGTCGCGCCTTTAATACTTTTCCAAAAGCCTTGCCATTTCTCGCTGTAATTTGGCTGCTTCCTCCCCGGCCCTTTGCCCAAAATCTTCACCAGAAGAGGCATAAATTATCCCACGGCTTGAATTGACCAACAAACCACAAGAGTCATTCATCCCATACTTTGCCACTTCTTCCAAACTCCCCCCCTGGGCACCGACTCCGGGCACCAAAAAGAAATGATCAGGAGCCAAAGCCCTTACCTCTTTTATTTTCTCTCCTCTTGTTGCGCCAACCACATACATCATATTACCTTCATGGCCCCATTGCTGACTCTTCTCAATTACTTGTTGGAAAAGTGGCTTGTCCCCCTCGGTATTCAAAACCTGAAAATCCTGACTACCCTCATTACTGGTTAAAGCCAATAGAATAACCCATTTCCCATCAAATTCCAGAAAAGGCCCCACACTGTCCCTGCCCATATAAGGAGCCACGGTGATAGAGTCAAAATTCATTTTCTCGAAAAACGCTTTGGCATAAAGGCTGCTGGTATTGCCAATATCCCCCCGTTTGGCATCTGCAATGGTAAAAATATCATCGGGAATATAATCTAAAGTTTTTTGCAAACTTTCCCAGCCTTTTGCTCCCATGGCTTCATAAAAAGCAATATTTGGCTTATAGGCCACGGCAAATTCAGCGGTATGGTCAATAATCTGTTTGTTGAAGGAAAAAATCGGATCCTCCTCATTCAACAGGTGTGGTGGGATTTTTGAAAGATCCGTGTCCAGTCCCACACATAAAAAAGATGACTTTTTTTGAATTTGACCAAAGAGGCTTTGTTTGTCCATTTTTGTATAATTATGTCAAAATTTGTCAAAAATATAAAAAGCAGGACTCCAAAACCAAAAAACGGCAGATTTCTGCCGTTTTTATTTTATTCTTGTTATGAACTGAACTTACCTAAGGTCAATCACTTCCACTCCAGGGTGATTTTCGGGATCAAAGGTAAAATGACTGTCTTTTAAATTTAGATTGGCATTTACTTCCTTAAAGCTATACCTAAATGTACCCCCGTCACTATCTGCCACTTCCCAGCCCAAGAGCGTCTTTTTATCTTTATCTATGGTCAGTTTGATTTTTTGAAACTGAGCATCTGAATCTTCGGCTTTCAACAAAACCTCCTGAACAGCTTTTCCATTTTTTCTACTTTCTCCCAATAATTCGTAATCATATCCATTTTTGTAAATGGTATAAATACTGGTAGGTGTTAATTCATCTTGTTCAGGATTTGCCGTATTGATGGTAACTTCTCTGTAACCATTTGATTTAATATAGGTCCATACGGTCTGACCATTATTATAAATCTCCTGATCATCCAACACCAGTTTGTACTGATTATTTTTTACAGTTAACTCCCCTTTATTAGTTTGACTTGCCCCATCCAACTCATTGTAATAATAATATTCAAAAATGGCGTGCATGCCTTTCATGGACTTGTATTTCTCACTTACCTGGTCCAAAATTTCTTTGGCTTCAGGATCTTTTTGGGCTATTAGATTACCCATCCCCAAAACCAATACCATAATAATAAAACTTATTTTCTTAATCATAAACTACCAAATAATGCCTTTAATTGACAATTTAAAGGTCGCTCAATAATTGTTCCAAACTCATTTCATCCTGAATTAAAACTTCCCTTGCTTTACTTCCTTCGAATGGTCCGACCACTCCTGCGGCTTCCAATTGGTCAATAATCCTT
Source organism: Echinicola jeungdonensis (assembly GCF_030409905.1). Classification (NCBI taxonomy): domain Bacteria; kingdom Pseudomonadati; phylum Bacteroidota; class Cytophagia; order Cytophagales; family Cyclobacteriaceae; genus Echinicola; species Echinicola jeungdonensis. The sequence goes on along the minus strand of NZ_JAUFQT010000001.1, from coordinate 2,347,652 downwards.
CCGGCCCGGTTATATCCCAGTTTTAATTTTCTCTGGATTAAAGAAGTACTACCCTGCTGATGCATAACAATCAACTTCGCCGCATCATCAAATAATGGATCCCTATCGGCAAGGTCCACCCCTCCCACATTATTATCACTATCTTCACCCTCAAACTCAGGCAAAAGGTAAGCATCACTATATCCCCTTTGGTCTCCAATCCATTCACAAACTGCTTCCACTTCTGGGGTATCTAAAAAGGCACATTGAAGCCGGATTACGTCTGATCCCTGTGACAAAAGCATATCTCCCATCCCGATAAGTTGTTCCGCTCCACCTGCATCTAAAATGGTCCTGCTGTCAACTTTTGAAGTAACCCTAAAAGAAAGCCTGGCTGGGAAATTGGCTTTAATGATACCGGTGATCACATTGACAGACGGTCGCTGGGTGGCCACTACCAGATGGATACCAATAGCCCTTGCCAACTGAGCCAAGCGGGCAATTGGGCCTTCAATTTCCTTACCAGCGGTCATCATCAAATCGGCCAACTCATCGATTACCAATACGATATAAGGCATAAATTTATGGCCCTTGTCAGGATTGAGTTTTCTGGCCACAAATTTGGCATTGTATTCCTTTAAGTTTCTACAGCCGGCATCCTTTAAAAGATCATACCGCTGATCCATTTCTATACAAAGGGAATTCAGGGTATAGATCACCTTTTTAGTATCGGTAATAATAGCATCTTCCGCATTGGGAAGTTTGGCTAAAAAGTGTCTCTCAATTTTATTAAACAGGGTCAATTCCACTTTTTTGGGATCGACCAGGACAAATTTTAATTGGGAAGGATGTTTTTTATAAACCAAAGAGGCCAGTATCACATTCAAACCCACCGACTTTCCTTGTCCAGTAGCTCCGGCCATCAATAAGTGCGGCATTTTTGCCAAATCCACCACAAAAACCTCATTGGAAATGGTTTTCCCCAATGCCACCGGAAGGTCCTTGTCACTTTTCATAAACTTCTCCGTTCCCAAAACAGACTTGGCCGCCACCAATTCCCTGTTTTTGTTAGGAACTTCTATACCAATGGTTCCCCTACCCGGAATAGGGGCGATGATCCTTATACCCAATGCGGCCAAACTCAAGGCAATGTCATCCTCCAGGTTTTTGATCTTGGAAATCTTCACTCCCGGATCAGGCACAATTTCATATAAGGTAACCGTTGGGCCAATAGTTGCTTTGATCTCCTGGATGCCAATTTTAAAGTTTACCAGGGTTTCAACTATCTTATTCTTATTCTCTTCCAACTCCTGGCGTGTAACAGTTACTTTTTGCTGATCATATTCATTTAGCAAATTCAAAGCCGGGTACTGGTATTGTGGCAAATCCAAAGTAGGGTCATAAGGAGCCAAATTTTCCACCTCAGACACGGTCTTTTCATCTCCTTCTGCCTTTTCTACGGTAAACGTATTTTCCTCTTGCTTTGCTTCATCTTCAGCTATTAAGGTTTGATCCTCCACATTGAATGCCGGTTCAGAAGCTTCTTTCTTTTTCTCGGGTTTCTTTTCCTTGATGGTCCAGCTGTTTTCCTCACTTTCCCCGGATTCGGTTTCTTCCAAAGTTCCTACTGGCCTTTTCGGTTCATCTTCCGGCTTGTTCAAAAAATCAATTTCCTCACTATCTTCAAATGAAGAATCGGAGTTTGTTTCAGTGGCATTTGAGCCTTCAGGTTCTTCATCAGAAATAGCTTTATCTTCCCCTGGCTGAAACCATTCGATCTGAGTAATATTGAAAAAGAAAACCACAAAAATCAGCAAAGAACCAAAAATGAGTATAAAGGTTCCCCAACCTAAAAATTCATCAGCAAGGACGGCCATTTCATAACCAAACCCACCGCTTAAAAATCCAATATAGTGGTATCCATCCAGCATATGGACGACATACCCCAACAACAAGCCCAGCCAAAAGACAAAAAACAATCCAAAAGCACTGTATTGGGTAAGGCTGACCAATGATTTCTTAAAAGCCCATTTGAAGCCCATAAGAAAAAGGAAAGGAGGCAACAAAAATGCCGCTAAACCAAACCACCTAAAGATCAACCAATAAGAAACCCATGCTCCCGCATACCCCAGCCAATTCCTGGCTTCAGCCGCATTTTGGCGGTAGGAAATATCCATCCCCTCGGCAGTCACCACACTTTGGTCGGCTGGTCCAGTAAAAAGATATCCTAAAAATGCAAAAAACAAAAACAGGCCAATCATCATAAAAAGGATACCAAATGACAGCCCTATTTTTTTGTCTTTAAATGCACTCAGAGAAAAGTTAAAAGACCGTTTCTTTTTGGCTTTATCCTTTTTTCTGAAAGTATTTGATTTATATGTATTTGCAGCCATAACTCACCAACGAATGCCTTATTTATACGATAAGTTAATTTTAATCTTTAATTATAGAAAATATCAGGATTGGTAATATTTCAAGAGTCCTTTTTTGATTTTTTTTACCAAACCAGGCCCTTCATAAATCATACCGGAATACACCTGTACCAATGAGGCCCCAGCTTGGAGTTTCTCAATGGCATCTTCAGCAGAAAATATCCCTCCCACCCCTATAATCGGGAAGGAACCACCTGATTTTTCAGACAAATAACGAATCACTTCTGTACTCCTTGCAGCCAAAACTTTTCCACTAAGCCCTCCTGAACCAATTGATTCCACCTGTTCTTTTGGAGTTTCTAGTTTTGACCGGTCAATAGTGGTGTTAGTGGCAATTACACCATCTATTTTGCTTTCCTGAACTATCTCTATTATATCATCCAGTTGTCCTTCGGTAAGGTCGGGTGCGATTTTAAGCAACACCGGTTTGGGATGAGGCATCTGGTCATTTTTTTCCTTGATGGCCAACAGCAATTTTTTAAGAGGTTCTTTTTCCTGAAGGTCCCTCAAATTTGGAGTGTTTGGTGAACTAACATTGACCACAAAATAATCCACATAGGGATGTAATGCTTCCAGGCATTGAAGATAATCATTTACTGCTTCTTCATTGGGGGTTACCTTGTTTTTTCCAATATTACCTCCAATAAGTACCCTTGACTTCCTTTTCCGCAAACGAAGTATGGCATCCTCTACACCTCCATTGTTAAAGCCCATTCGGTTGATCAAAGATTCATCCTGAGGCAATCTGAATAAGCGGGGCTGGGGATTACCTGGCTGGGGTTTAGGGGTTAAGGTTCCTATTTCAATAAAACCAAATCCCAGCATGGCCATTTCATCAATCAATTTAGCATCTTTATCAAATCCTGCCGCCAAGCCTATTGGGTTTTTAAACTTTAAACCAAAAACTTCCTTCTCCAATTGGGGGTGATCAAAACTATAGGCACCTTTAATGAAATTTTTTACCAGGGGAAGGTTAAAAGTCAATTTGGTGAGTGAAAATGTAAAATGATGAGCTTTTTCAGGTCCTTTTCGGAATAAAATCGGTTTCAGGAAGGATTTATACACGGAATCTCGTTTTTGTTCAGCCGCTAAATTAATTGAATTAGCTGAAAGCTGCACCTAATTACCATTTAGATACAGAATAAATTCCTTAGACTGTGGAGGAGAAGGGGTTAAACAGAATTTGGGCTTCTCCTTCTTTTGCCTATGCTGATTTTTAAAAAAAAAGGCGGGAAATCCATTTTGGATTTCCCGCCCGCAGTGTAAGTTATCTATAATAACTCAAAGGTGATTAATTGCACTTTTTCAACTGTAATTTATTATTCTGCAAACGAAACTCTCAACACTTCATTTTCCACAGGTTCCAAAGACATTAAATAATCATAAATAGCTCCCAAATCGCTTTCTTTCATGCCTGCATACATGATCCAGGGCATTATGGTCTGAAATTCGCCTTGATTAATCTTATTTGGCTTGTATGTTGCGGGGTCATAGGATTTAAATCGGGCTACAAACTGCTGTTTTGACCAGTTTCCCAATCCGGTTTTGTCTTTGGTAAGGTTAGGGGTCCTAATGACGGTACCATTAGGAAACATAAATTCCCGGCCTCCAGCCAAAAAAGGACCTGTAAATTCCCCCTTTTCAAATTTTGTATGGCAATCTCCACATGCGGCAGCGTTGACCAAATACTCACCATATTTTATTATATCCTTCTCTTCAGGCCTAGTTTGGGGATCTGCAGGACTGGGCATGGTCCTCAAAATAAAATTCACAGGAAAATCCACTTCGGATTTAGGATGTTCTTTTTGCACCGGCTTCAAGGTCCTGATATAAGCAATAACCGCTTTAATATCTTCTTCATCCATCCTCCCATAATTTTGATACGGCATCACCGGAAAAATGGGCTCACCATCGTTTTTCACCCCTGTGGTGATTAACCGAAACAACTCCCCATCAGTATAATCCCCTATTCCCGCTGGAGTAATATTGGCTGAAAAAAAAACTCCTGGAAAGCCCATCGATCTATCAAACCTTTCTCCTCCTGCACCCAAAGTTTCCGGAATTGGAGGTCCTGCATAAAGACTAAAGTCCCTCTCCGCATGGCAATCCATACAGAGCATCACATGGTGCGCCAAATATTCCCCTCTAGAAATTAGTTCAGGAGAACCTTCAACAACCATCTCTGGAGCCTCCTCCACTTTGGGAAAGCCCCATTGAATATAAGCCAAGGCTCCAATCACAATCACAGCAATTATCACCATTGCATACATCAAAAATTTTAAAACATTTTTCATTAGTTTGAGAAATATTGGTTTTATATCAAAAGTTAATAAATAATTTTATAATACAAAAAAATACATATAAACAACACTATTTACGATTTAAAATAAACCAACAAGTTTATTGGTTTAAACATTTTTCAACCATAATTCCAATTTTGATCATATAAAAACCCTTATTAATTACATAAAAAAATGAATAAAAAATTATTTCAAGTCACCTCTTCTTATTTTCTTGGATGACAATCGGTTAATACTTGCCTCAAATAATCCCTATCCAAGTGGGTATATATTTCGGTAGTGGTGATGCTTTCATGTCCAAGCATCTCCTGAACAACCCTCAAATCAGCTCCCCCTTCAATCAAATGGGTGGCAAAACTATGCCTAAAGGTGTGGGGGCTAACTTTCTTTCTAATCCCTACTGCATCCGCCAGATTTTTGATAATCAAATACACCATTACGCGGGTCAATTTCTTCCCTCTCCTATTAAGAAAAACAAATTCTTCATGATCTTTTGCGATCTTTTGATGCTTTCTGATTTCCTCAAGATAAATTTTCAGATATTTTAACGCATCACTTCCTATGGGCACCAATCTCTCCTTATTTCCCTTCCCGATTATTCTCAAAAAACCAATATCCTCATACACTTGTCCTAGTTTCAATTCAGTAAGCTCAGAAACCCTCAATCCACTACTGTATAGCATCTCTAAAATAGCCCTGTTGCGGTGACCTTCCGGCTCTCCCAGTTGGACTCCCTCCAGCATTTGGACAATTTCCTGATAATTTAATGTATCAGGTAGCTTTCTTCCCACTTTTGGGGTTTCCAACAAAACGGATGGATCTTCAGCAATGAGCTCCTCATACATTAAAAACCTAAAAAATGCCTTTATCCCGGAAATTACCCTTGCCTGTGTGAAGACGGATACTTCCAGAGCACCTAATTGTTGGACAAATTTTCTGAGGACTTCAAATTGAATTTCCTCAGGGTTAATATTTGGAAAATGATCTTGGATAAACCCATACAACTTTTCAATATCCCTGACATAAGCCTGAATAGAATTATCACTTAGTGAGCGTTCCATTTTAAGGTAATACCTAAATTGTTTGATATATTTTTCCCAATTATTAGTCATAGTAAAGGTCTTGGAATCCAAAGTTAAAATTAAAGACTATTTTTTTTAGTCAATTCATCAGTTCAATGCTTAACTTTGGGCATTCTTTAGGAAAAACTTAAAAACAAGGTTTTATTTTGAAAATACTTATCATCAACGGGCCCAACCTCAACCTACTAGGTAAAAGGGAACCTGAAATTTATGGTAGCAAGTCTTTTGAAGATTTCTTTGAGGAATTGAAAGGCCAATTCGCCGACATTGAATTATCTTATTACCAAAGTAATGTTGAGGGGGAGTTAGTCAATAAGATCCACGAAGCAGGCTTTACCTACGATGGCATTTTATTAAATGCAGGAGCCTACACCCATACTTCTGTTGCCATTTCAGATGCAATTGCAGGAGTGACCACACCAGTATTGGAAATCCATATTTCCAATATCTATAAAAGAGAGGAATTTAGGCATAAAAGCATCATTTCTAAAGAATGTATTGGGATGATTTCCGGATTAGGGCTCAAAAGTTACCAATTAGGCATTCAGTATTTTCTTCCATCTTAATCAACTACCAGACATGATTTCATTTTCTCCGGGACCATCCAAGGTTTATGACCAATTACCCGTTTACATGAAAGAAGCATACGAGCAAGGCATTTTAAGTGCCAGCCACAGAAGTGCAACTTTTATGAACCTCTACCAGGAAACCGAGACTTTGTTCAAGGAAAAACTCCATGTACCTGAGGATTACAAACTACTTTTCACTTCCAGTGCTACGGAAAATTGGGAAATCATTGCCCAATCGATCGTAGAAAAAACCAGTTTCCACATTTATTCAGGATCATTTGGAAAAAAATGGTTGAGCTTTGCCAGCCATTTAAACCCGGAAACTGCCTCCATTAAATTGGATACTGAAACAGAAGTGGATGTTCAGAATTTGGAAATTGGAGAACAATTTGACCTGATCGCTATCACCCAAAATGAAACTTCAAATGCCACTGAGGTCCGTCAGGAATTGATCAAACAAATCGGGGAAAAATATCCTGAAAAAATGATCGCTGTGGACACCACTTCTTCCATGGCAGGAATTGAACTGGATTTTTCATTGGCAGATATTTGGTATGCCTCCGTTCAAAAATGTTTTGGACTGCCAGCAGGATTGGGCATTTTGATCCTTTCCCCCAAGGCCATTGAAAAATGTGAAAGAAAAGGAGAATCTGGCAGATACAACAGTTTGAGTTTTATGCTTGAAAATGCTGCAAAATATCAGACCCATTATACCCCCAATGTTTTTGGTATATATTTGCTGAACAGAAGTCTCCAGGACAGACCTGAGATTCAGGAAACGGACCAAGTTACTAGAGAAAGAATGTCCAAGTTGGAGGATACCATTGCGAACTCTGAAAAATTGATGATGTTGGTGCAGAACCCTGATACCCGCAGTAAAACCGTCATGGGTATTTCTGGGAAGGAGGAATTTATTCAGGAGATCAAAAAGGCCGCTGAAAAGAAAGGGATGCAAATGGGCAGTGGTTATGGTCCACTTAAACCTACCAGCTTCCGAATTGCCAATTTCCCCGCCGTTACTGATGAGGAATTTGAAAAGCTCTTAAAATTCCTGCGGGAATATTAAAAAAACCAGGATACAGCTAAAGGTAAAATCAATAATCATTTTGAAAAGACCAGCTAGAAATGGCTGGCTTTTTTATTTATTTTGAATCATGATCACAATTTATACAGATGGGGCTGCCAAAGGAAATCCCGGAAATGGGGGGTATGGAACCATCCTCCAATACAAACAGCATGAAAAAGAATTGTCCGAGGGTTTTCGCCTAACTACTAATAACCGCATGGAATTATTGGCAGTGATCAAAGGGCTGGAAGCCATCAAGGTGGAAGGTATTCCTGTAAAAATTTATTCGGACAGCAAATACGTAGTGGATGCGGTCACCAAAGGTTGGCTTTGGGGCTGGCACAAAAAAGGCTTTAAGGGCAAAAAAAATGAGGATCTTTGGAGGCGATATATCCCCTTGCACAATAAATACAAACCCCAATTCCACTGGGTAAAAGGCCATGCCGGTCATCCAGAAAATGAGCGTTGTGACCAATTGGCTGTCAATGCAGCAGAATCAGGACAATTACAAATTGATAAGGGCTATGAAAATGGTCAAGTCTAATCAGTAAAAAAACGGGAAAATAAACTCTATGCCCAACCCCTATTTCAAATTTAAGCAATTTACCATCCACCAGGATCGATGTGCCATGAAGGTAAGCACCGATGCAGTCGTTTTGGGAGCAATTGCCAATCAGGAAAACCCTAAATACATTTTGGATATAGGTGCAGGAACCGGAGTAATAGCTCTTATGATGGCCCAAAGGTTCTCTAATGCCCATATCAAGGCCGTTGAAACAGATGAGCCCGCTTATCATCAAGCTCTGGAAAACATTACAGATAGCCCTTGGAAAAACAGCATACAATTGGACCATAAGCCATTTCAAGAATTTTTAGGGCAATCTCAGGGACAGTTTGACCTAATTGTAAGCAATCCCCCCTATTTCCCTAATCACAACAAATCCACAAATGCACAGAGAAACCTTGCCCTTCACAATGATGGCCTACCCTTTGGGGATTTGATCAAAGGAGTGAACAAATTGTTAGCAAAAGAAGGACAATTTTGGGTTATCCTTCCTCCCCAGCAAATGAAAGAATTGGAAAAAATCGCAAAGTTTTTTCAATTATCTCCAAGCCATTCTATTGCATTAAAAGACAGGCCAGACACAAAAACACTCCGTTTGATCCAATCCTTTTCTTACCAAAACTATCCTTCAAAAACCGAAACCCTTTGCATCAAAAATGAAGATTTCAGTTATTCTGAGCCCTACAGTAATTTGTTAAAGGATTTTTTATTGATTTTTTGAGGTCATTAATCAATTAGCTTTCTCATTTGATTTCTTCCAATTGACTTCTTCATCAAAAACAATCCCATGCTTTTCTAAGCCTTCCAATATGGGCTCATAAATTTCTTTCAAGGTGGGTAAATGAAGCCCCTTAAGCTTTATTTCACCTTCCAAAAACAAATCCACCGCCAAGAATAATGGTAAGCCTACCGTTTTAGCCATTGCTGTATGCTCTCTGTCTTCTCCTTTTATCACCAAACTGGAAGTAATTTCTTTTGTTCCTTTTTGGCATTCCACCTCAAAATGATGCTGCATTACCACCATATCCTTATCATCGGGCTCCATAGCCCATTTATTTTCCAAAATATCCTGCAGAATTTTTGCTGGACTTCCTTTAAACCTGGGCAACATTTCATCACTCAAAAGACCAAGCCAACTGATTTTATCTAAAATTTCCTGGTCCACCCAAGGTAATAAACTGACAATCTTCTCCTCTATGGACCGGGTTGCATGAAAAGGCAAAAAGGCATTGATGAACATTCTATGGGTAAAATCTCTAGGCAAGTCCATTTGAAATGAATTATCTGTCAGGCCAAGCTGAACCAAAACATCCCAACTTTTACAAAACCCCTCCCTACGAAGGGTTCCCCGAATTATGGTTGGTATATTTTCCAAACCATAAACTTGCCTGTACCCTAAGGAATCCCTATTGGCATATCCATCAAAATTCCCCACCGCTTTAAATTTGATCAGGTCTGTCCGCCTGAATAGCATGTGATATGGGATAAATTTAAATTTACCATTCATTAAAAACCTGGACACACCTTGCCCTGCCAGCACCACATTCCGGGGATTCCAACTGAATTTATATTTCCAGGGATTATCACCTTCACTTTCTGGGGTCACCAATCCTCCACAATAGGATTTAAAAAGGGTGATTTCATTTCCTTTTTCCTTTTCATCATCAATTATTTTCATGGCTGACATATGGTCAATACCCGGATCTAAGCCACATTCATTGAGAAAAAACAAGCCTTTGGCTTTAACCTCCTCTGCCATTTCCCTCATCTCAGAAGATTCATAGGAGGCTGAAAAAAAGTGTTTTCCAAGTCGAAGGCAGTCTTTTGCAACTACAGGGTGTAAATTGGCGGGCAACATGGAAATAACCACATCGGCCTTCGATATCAATTGCTCTCTAAAATTTTCATCATTCAATTCCAACCTTATCCCTTCACATAAGGGGTTTTGATTAATTTTTTCTGACAAATGGTCCAAGTGATGGTCAGCAATAATTACTTTTCGCTCCTTTTTGACAGCATTTGCCAATAAATAATCAATCAATACGGTTGCTGATTTGCCAGCCCCTATGATCAGAATGGTTTTCATAGAAAATCCCTAGTTTAAAATTAAGTGAATCGAAGATGGCAATTAATATTTTAGCCGGAAAATAATTTTCAAAAATTCATCATTCCTTTACTCCTTACCTTTAATATTTCTACCTTATTATTAAAACTGATTGTTCCATGAGTAAAAAAATAGTCGAAAACATCATCTTGATGCAATACCATTGGGAAGAATTGGAAGTTGCAGATAAGGCGTTAATAAGTAAAGCAAAAAAAGCACTTGAGCATGCTTATGCTCCCTATTCTCATTTCCAGGTAGGGGCAGCGGTCCTTTTGGAAAACGGAACTTTTCTAACTGGAAACAACCAGGAAAATGCTTCATTTCCAACTGGAATATGTGCGGAAAGGGTAGTTTTAAGTTATGCCAATGCCAATTACCCGGAAACTCGGCCTTTGAAAATTGCCATAGCAGCAAAGGCCAAAAATTCCAGAAATCACCAAACGATTTTTCCCTGTGGTATTTGCAGACAGACCATAGCCGAAGTGGAGCAAAAATTTAAATTCCCTATAAAAATCCTACTTTTGTGTGATAATGAAGAAGTGTTGATTGCTGAAGGAATTGACCAATTGCTGCCCTTTAAATTTTCAGATTTTATTGCAAGATAGATGTACCAAAAAGTTAGCTTTACATCCACTGCCTTTTATTCCCAATCACATGAACCTACCGGTCAGGAAACTTCAATTTGGATAATATTCCACGGTTATGGTCAGCTTGCCCCCTATTTCCTAAACAAATTCTCCCCCCTTTTCCATAATGATCGATTATTTATTGCCCCTGAAGCAACTAATTACGCTTACCAGAAAGGCTTTTCAGGCAAAGTGGGGGCAAACTGGATGACCAAACATCAACGGGAACAGGCCATTAAAAACAATCATCATTTTCTTAATGCAATGCTTAGCCAGGTATTAAAGGAATTTAAAAAAACTCCTGCCATCCATGTTTTAGGTTTTTCACAGGGAGCAGCAACTGCCACCCGATGGTCAGTTCAGACACCATATTCTATAGATGAATTGGTACTTTGGGGTGGGGGTTTTGCCCATGACCTTAAAATCCCAGATACCAGAGAAAAATTAGCAACAACCAAAATTCTTATGGTACATGGGAAAAACGACCCCTTTCTTTCAGAGGAACGGTTAAAGGAACAACAAATAATCCTGGAAAAGGTTAAGCTTAAAACCGCAACACTATATTACCCTGGAGGCCATGACATTTATTTGCCCTTATTACAGGAATTAATTAATTCCTCAGACAATCCAAATTAATCCATTGGATAGCCTTTGGCTGCCCACCAAATTCCTCCATAAACATGTTTCAAAAATATTTCATCTTCATAGGCAGATTTTACATGGCCTAAAGCGGTATAAAAAATCCTCCCACCATCAAAGTGGTGATACCATGATATAGGATGAAATTTCCCCATCCCCATGGGGTTTTCATCTTTGGTCCCCGGGTCATAGGTTTCTTCGTTAAGCTCCAACAACACACGAACTTGATCATTAAAATTTTTGAATGCGTACCATTCGTCTGTCCAAAGCCAATTTTCAGGAAGGTGATAGGAAGCTGGATGATTATTATTTTTCACTTTAATTTGAGCAGTTTGTTGAGCAGGGTGATTTTTAAATTGTGAACCAATCATTTTATTAAACCATTCCCACTCATATTCCGTATCCGTTGCAGAATGAATGCCTACTACCCCTTTTCCACTTTGAACAAATTTCTCAAAGGCTATTTGCTGCTTTTCATTTAAAATATCTCCTGTTGTATTCAACAAAATCACCAAATCAAAATCATCTAAGCCTTCCTCAGAGAAAATACTGGCATCTTCAGTAGCGTAAACTTCAAAAACATGCTTTTGGGCAAGTAACTTCAAGGCTTGTATACCATCAGGTATTGATTTATGCCTATATCCTTCCGTTTTACTAAATATCAAAGCTTTAAACTGGGGATCTTGGGCTTTTGCGGATAAGTGATACAAAGAAAAAAAAGACAGCAAAAGAGCCATGTACCGTATACATTTTAATTTATTAGGGTTCATTGTTAAGCTATTAATTAAATTTTATTTAACGATTTGATATTTTTTTTGGGCTTGCTCTAAGCTGAAGGCATTAAAATGCCACCATTCAGAGCCAATTATGTCAAAGCCTGCATCCTTCATGGCTTCCCGCAATATTAACCTATTTTGGATCTGTTCCTTATTAAGTCGCCCTGAATTAAGCATTTCTTCTTCTTTATCGGGATAAGCCAGATACCCAAAATAATCATATGGTGTTCCCATATCTAAAGGTTTTCCGGTTTTTAAGTCGAATAAGGTTAAATCCACTGCTACACCATAATTATGTAAACTTCCTTTATTGGGATCAGCTACATATAGCGGTTTTAAGCTATCAGGTTTATCTATTTGCTCCCATAGGTGTTTTTGAACAGATAGGGGCCTCACCCCGTCATAAATTAAAAAAGTTAAATGAGGATGCTTTTTTTGAAGTGAACCCAGGGCCAAACTCAACATATCAACTACTTCAGCTTGTAAATAACAATCCTCCAAAGAATCGTAAACA